>JALXEI010000114.1:0-19326 GCA_027069645.1 Hyphomicrobiales bacterium | reverse complement strand
GCACATGACTGCAACAGGCTCTGGACCGGCGATCCCGGATCGACCTCGAAAGCGATTGAAAAGACAACGATGTTTTTTGCCTTGATATTGTTGCAAAGTTCCGCAGTCAACGGGTCGGCTATGGCCGCCGCGCCGTTGTTCATATGTACCGAATGCCCCCATACTTCAGTGGTATGATTGAGTGTGGCGTTGTTGGTCCACTTTTCGGGCGCACGAGTGTTTTCGCCATCCGTCATAAGCACCACGACCTTGGTTGTTGCTTCCTCGTCCCAGGGCACACCGGTTGTAAACGGTGCTTCGTTCGAGAGGACACGCCAGCCCCAGATCAGCCCGCCGGGAATATAGGTCCAGCCCGAAGCGGTCATGTTTGCGATTCCGTCCGTAATGACGCTCTTGTCATCGGTGAGATCGATAACGGGTGCGGCCGGACAACGCCAGCTCTCCCAGGGCAGACCGGTGCCGGTGGAAATCATCATCATACCGGGAACCGTTGTCCCATAGTCCTCGTCCCTGACATTGAGATCGTGGGCACGCGATCCCATGCAGCCATACCATTTGTATTCGGTGCCGAACTTCGTATAGTCGGCCGGAATATCGAGACCGGCTTCCGAGCGTCTGTCGAGGCCAATATTGACATATTCGGCAAAGGGAACAAGCCCGATTTTGACACCCTGTGTGCTGCTGTCCGGCATCAGTATATTGACCAGATTTGTCGCGGAACTTTTCAGGGCCGCAATTTTGCCGCCACTCATGGAGCCGGTATTGTCGAGAACCAGTACAACTTCGAGATCGCGACCGCCGACCATTGCCGCGGAAGAAACCTTGATGTTGAATGTGTCAAACCCGACCAGTTTCAGGAAATGGGTGGAAACTTCGGTCGATACAGAAGCTTTCATCTCGCCGTTTTCAGCAATATCGGGCACATCAATTACCAGATCGACGCCCTGCCAGGTCTTGTTCGTCTCAACCAGGTTCCTGTTCAGAAAATCGGCGATAACAGCCTTGTAATCCGTTGTGTTATCGAGTGAATATTCCTTCATCGCGGCCAGGATAGCGGCATCAAGTGCCGTCGCCAGTTGCGATTTTGTCTTGACCGCCCGGCCATAGTCGACAACGCCGCCGGTAATGGCCATCAGCGGGATCACCATAATGCCGAAAATAATCGCGGTCGTGCCTCTTTTGGCCGCTCTGAATTGCCGTAAAAACGCACCGACTGTGCCCGTTATGTTCGTCATGCCACCACCCTCGAATCTTCACAGAACAGTCGCATGGAAATTCACAGCGACCTTGTACAGGTGGCATTTTATTCAAATAACTCTTTATGTTTTCTGCAAAATTATGGTTACCGGCCATTACCGTAAACCGCCGGTTACTGTTCAGGGTAAGAGGCCAGTTCAAAACTCATTGCTTGATTTTATTGAGTTTTTTCCTGTTCAGAATCAAGCAAACCGGCGCGGGACGGGGCCAGTGTCCCTTTCAAGCCGGTTTGCGCCGATAATGGGCTGGAAAAGGCCAATAAAATCAGTAAGGAGTTTTCGACTGGCCTCTAAGGTAAGTAAAGCACAAAACACATCAGGATCTTTTGCGTGCCGCAAGGGTGCGAAGGCGCAAGGCATTCAGCTTGATAAAACCCTCGGCATCTTTTTGATCATAAGCCCCCTCATCATCTTCAAAGGTCACCAGATCCTCGCTGTAAAGCGAATGGGGCGAGCGGCGTCCGACCACATCAACATTGCCCTTGTAAAGCTTCAGGCGCACCGTGCCGCTGACCATTTCCTGGCTCTTGTCGATGGCGGCCTGCAACATTTCGCGTTCGGGTGCAAACCACAGGCCATTATAGATCAGTTCTGCATAACGCGGCATCAGCTCGTCCTTGAGATGCGCTGCGCCACGATCAAGCGTGATCTGCTCAATGCCGCGATGAGCCGCCAGCAGGATGGTGCCGCCGGGGGTTTCGTAAATGCCGCGCGATTTCATGCCGACAAAGCGGTTTTCCACCAGATCGATGCGGCCAATACCATTGTCATGGCCATATTCATTGAGCGTTTGCAGCAGGGAAGCCGGGCTCATGGCCTTGCCATTGATGGAAACGGCATCGCCCTTCTCGAAACCGATTTCGATATGGGTAATCTCATCGGGGGCTTCTTCCGGCGAGACGGTGCGCTGATAGACATAGTCCGGCGCTTCGATGTCCGGGTCTTCCAGAACCTTGCCCTCGCTTGAGGTGTGCAGCATATTGGCATCGCACGAAAACGGCGCTTCGCCGCGCTTGTCCCTTGGCACTTCAATCTGATGCTTTTCGGCAAAATCAATCAAATCCTCGCGCGACACCATATCCCATTCGCGCCAGGGCGAAATCACCCTGATGTCGGGATCAAGCGCATAATAGCCCAGTTCAAAACGCACCTGATCATTGCCCTTGCCGGTTGCCCCGTGCGCCACCGCATCGGCGCCGGTTTCACGCGCAATCTCGATCTGTCTTTTGGCGATCAACGGCCGGGCAATGGAGGTGCCGAGCAAATAGAGGCCCTCATAAACCGCATTGGCACGAAACATCGGGAACACATAATCGCGGACAAATTCCTCGCGCAGATCGTCAATATAGATATGCTTGTCGGGGACGCCCATCAGCTCGGCCTTTTTGCGCGCCGGTTCCAGCTCCTCCCCCTGCCCCAGATCGGCGGTGAAGGTGACGACCTCGCAGCCATAGGTTTCCTGCAACCATTTCAGAATGATCGAGGTATCAAGGCCACCCGAATAGGCCAGCACAACCTTTTTTATGTCTTTTTTTGAACGCATCATAAGGGTCCGTATCGCCAAAAGTTGAAACACCGGAAATGGCTGCGATCCACCGGGCAGCGCATTGATGGTCCCTTACTATATGTCCTGACATTCATCAATGGGCAATCATCAATGATTGAATGGCAATTGCAGCCGGTCGGTGATATGCTTCCGCTATTTACGGGCATACCAAAGCCAATATCGAGCGAGGACGCGTTTTATGGCCCAATCCGCTGGTGAGAATCATCCCGGGAGAAACGGGCCGAACGAAGATGCCCTGTCCCGTGACCGGCTTGACGCCAAAATCCGCCATGCCCGCCTGGTCATGGTAATGGAAGATATTTGGCCACGCCTGTGGCTTCCCGCCGGTATTATCGCAATATTTCTGCTGGTTTCAGCCCTCGGCTTCTGGCCACTGCTGCCCAAATGGCTTCACATCACTCTGCTGACCCTGTTTGCCATCGGCCTTCTGGCGGGCTTCCTGCCCCTGTTGAAGGTCCGCCTCGCCGACCGAACTGCTGCCATCCGATGGCTGGAAAAAAAATCCGGTATTCCCCATCGCCCGGCCACGGTTCTTGATGATCACCTGGCCGGTGCCAGGAACCCGGAGACGGCTGTTCTATGGCAGGAACACAAAAAACGCGCGGCCCGTGATGTCCGGCGCATGAAAGCAGGCGTGCCTCACCCGCACACCGAACGCTTCGACCCCCTTGCCTTGCGTGTGCCGCTGGTGCTGGCGCTGGCGACAATTGCCGGGCTTGCCGGTCACCGTTTCGCGCCAGGGGTCAGGGAAGCCTTTATGTTTGACAAATCTGCTGCCTTTGGTGCCTTGCGCATCGACGCCTGGGTGACCCCTCCGGCCTATACCGGCACCCCGCCCGTCATGCTGATTGATGCTGCCAGAGAGAACAGCCAGGATACAGCCCCCGATGGCAGAGCCAAAACCGTCAAGGTTCCGGAAATGAGCCAACTGGTGGTCCGTATTTCCGGACCGGATGCTAAAGGCACAAAACTGGTTCTCAAACAACCGGCCCTGCTCTCCCCTCGCCCCGGAGCAGAACACCGGCCCCCCGCCCGCCAGACCAGAGTGATCGCCCGAAAGGACGGCAGTGTTCGTGACCTGCGCGTCAAACTCAACCAGGACATCATTGCCCGATTGAACAGAAACGGCAAAACCGTCAAAACGTGGCACTTCAAAATTGCTCCTGATCATCCCCCGGCCATCACGCTGGTCAAAAAACCGCAGGCCAGCCCGCGAGGCGCCGTTCGTCTGTCCTACCGTGTTGCCGATGATTACGGGGTCGTTGCGGCCAGTGCCCATATCCGTCCATCCAGACATGAAACCGATCGCTTCGGCCAGACGGTCCGGCGTGCGCCGGCCTCCTCCTCCCCGGCCCCGGACAATCTCGCCGTACCGCTGGGCACGCCGCCGGTTTTCCCCCTGCACCTGCCAAAAGGAAGCACAAAGCGGGGAACAGGCAGCACTTACAAGGATCTCACCGCACATCCCTGGGCCGGTCTGGAAGTGGAAGTGATACTGGAGGCACGTGACGAAGCGGGTAAAACCGGCAAAAGCCGGGCCACCGGTTTCAGGTTGCCCGAACGCAAATTCAACAAACCGCTGGCCCGCTCGATTATCGGGCAACGCCGGGCCCTTGTCGAAAAACCGATAAACCGCCGTGAAGTGGCCGCGGCACTTGATGAACTGACCATGCGATCCGTCAATGCCGCGAATCCGGACATGACAACCGGTGTCTATCTTGGCCTGCGTTCGGCCTACTGGCGTTTGCTGGGAGCGAGAACCCGCCCGGTGATCCGTTCCGTGGTTGACCAGCTCTGGGAGATTGCCCTCACGATAGAGGATGGTAATCTGTCCACAGCCGAGCGCGCCTTGCGCAACGCCCAGGACCGGCTGATGGATGCCCTTTCCAAAAACGCCGATTCGAAAGAAATCGCCAGACGGATGAAGGAGCTGCGCGAGGCTCTGGCCAACTTCCTGCGCGCAATGGCAAAAAAACAACAAAACGGGCAGGAAAATGCGGGCGAGCAACAAAGCCCTGGCAATCAGCGCACGCTCACGTCGCGCGAACTCGACAAGATGTTACGCAATATTGAAAAAATGGCCCAAACAGGTGCCCGTGATGCCGCACGTCAAATGCTGTCGCAACTGCGTGAAATGCTTGAAAATCTGGATAGCAGTCGCCCCCGGGAATCGGCACGCGGCCGGCAAATGCGCAAACAGCTCGACCAGCTTGGCAAAATGATCATGCAACAGCGTCGCCTGCTCGATGAAACCCATAAAAGGGCTCAGCAACGCCAGGGAGAACAGGCCGGGGAACGTCAGCGACAGCGCCCGGGGAACCGGCAGGGACGCCGGGACAGCCGGACAGGGACCCCGCAGCAGGGGCACCAGTCGGGACGCGGACATCGGAAAGATGAAAAAAACGGACAAAGCGCCGGGAAAAAACAGGGCAGCGGACAGGGACAAAATCGCGAGGGCCGGCCGGGCAGAGGCGAAGGCGCTGGCGGTCAACAGCGGCAACAGGCAGGCACCGGAAATCTTCAGCAGCGGCAGGGCGAACTGCTCGACAATCTCAACGAGCTTATGGACCGGATGGGCCGTCTGGGCGTTCCCATACCGCAAGACCTGATGCGCGCCGGGACCAATATGGGACGGGCCGAGCAGCGCCTTGGCAAGCGCCAGCTCAATTCAGCCGGGCGCCAGCAGGGCAAGGCCCTTGAAAATCTGCGCAAGGGTGCGACCGAACTGGCTGAAAAAATGATGCGCCAGGGACAGGGAAAAGGGCGGCAATCCGGTCGCCGGAACCGCGACCCGCTGGGGCGGGCGCAACGCACCAATGGCCCCGAATATGGCGATGACGTCAAGGTACCGCGCGAAATCGATACACGCCGGGCCCGCGATATACTGGAAGAATTGCGTCGCCGCCTTGGTCAAAGTACCCGCCCCCCCGAGGAACTCGACTATCTCGAACGGTTGATCGAGCAGTTTTAAGCCATCCACAAGGAGGAACGTGAAAGCCGACATGGCACGATCACTCAAAAAATCGTCGGTTTATGATGCATTTCTGGCGGTGCCGGAAAATCAGGTCGCGGAAATCCTCAACGGCGCACTGCACACCCACCCGCGCCCGGCCCCTCGTCATGCGCTGGCCGCATCAGCGCTGGGCAGTGAATTGCTGGTGCCGTTTTACAAAGGTCAGGGCGGCCCCGGCGGCTGGATCATTCTTGTGGAACCCGAACTGCATCTTGAGGGGCATATTATGGTGCCCGACCTTGCCGGATGGCGGCGCGAACGTCTGCCCGAGCTGCCCAAAACCGCCTTTTTCGAGCTGGCCCCGGACTGGGTGTGCGAAATACTCTCCCCCTCCACAGCACAACTGGACCGCACCACCAAGCGCGACCTTTATGCCAGCTTCAAGGTGCCGCATATCTGGCTGGTCGACCCCGACAGCCGCACGGTGGAATGTTTCGAGTTGCAAAAAGACCAATGGTGCCTGGTCGGCAGCTTTGCCGATGATGACACAATCAACGCCCCGCCCTTCGCCGCCGCCCCCTTCTCCCTTGCGCCCCTATGGCTTGACTGACTTTCGCCGCCGTGCATAGGCCCATGCGCTTATGGTCAGGAAAGCATAGAGGACCACGATATAAAGTAATTGTTCAGGCTGCGTCATGCCCTTGAAAACCACCAGAATGATCGTCCCGGCCAGCAGGCCCAGCATGGACAGATTGGTGAAAATCACATGAGAACGCGTGGCCTCGCGCATCTTGTGATTGGTCATGGCGATGAGCAGCGAGACCAGTAAAAAGGTGATGGAACCAAATTCCAGAATGACCTGCAAGCTGCCCGCCAGAATAAAGCCAAAAGCCAGCGCCGACATGGCCAGAATGGCATTGACCGGAATATTGTTTCTGCGCTGCGCCAGAAGGGAAGGAAAATAGCCATCTTCGGCAATCACCGCCATTTGCCGCGAGGCGCCAAACACCGTTCCGCTAATCGCCGAACTGGTCGCCAGTAACGCTCCGATAATGACCAGATCAGAACCCCAATGGCCCAGCGCCTGCCCGGCTCCCGCCGCCAGCGCATATTCCTGATTGTCGATGATCTCGCGAAAAGGAATGGCCATCAAGGCCCCAATGGCAATCACCACATAGATCAGCACCGCCATGACAATGGCTGCATAAATGGCACGCGGGATGTTCTTTTCCGGACTCTCCATCTCGCCCACCGCATTGATCACCAGTTGAAACCCCTCATAGGCGACAAAGGTCAGTGAGGCGACAATGAGGATTTTGTAAAAGGACACATCGCCACTGTCGCGCAACAGTTCGGGCAGTGTTGCATGACCATGATGAATAAGCACGAAACTGATCAGCGCCAGAATGACCAGCTTGGAGTAGACCATCAGATCCTCGATCTTGCCCATGCCGTTGACGCTCCATACATTCACCAGCGTAAACAGACCGATAATGCCCCCTGCAACCATTTTGCGCACCCATTCACTGTCGGCAAAGGCAAAAGAGCTGATGGCATAGGAGGAAAAGGTATAGGCATAGAGGGCCAGCGTGCTGATATAGCCGAAAATCACCCACCAGCCGATCAGCGACGCGGCAAAGGGCCAGGCCGGAAAAGCGCGTTTCAAAAAGGAATAGGTCGCCCCCTCATCCTTGTAGTACACGCCCAGCTTGATATAGGAATAGGCCGCCAGCGCCGCAAAGCCGCCACCAATGACAATGGCCAGAGGGGTATAGACGCCGATCATCGACACCGAAACGCCGAGAATGGTGAAAATGCCGCCGCCCACCATGCCGCCCAGCGCAATCGCCACCAGCTCGAAAACGCCCAGCGCCTTGTCACGCGGTCTGCAACAGGATTTATCGCTCACACCTTGTCCCCTCTCACGGTTTGAATTGACGCACCTGCCACAGGCTGTCCGGCAAACCTTCAAAAGCTGCCCTGAAGCGTTCTTCCCGATTGTCAGCCCCTTCAACCCGGCGAATGGTGATCGCCCTCACCTGCCTGGCAAAGCGACGAGCTATTTCGCCATAGACTTCCGGGTCATGCTCGCCACTGTCGCCAATCAGATGGAAACGGTGCTTCGGATAGCGCCTGATAATTCCGCTGATGGTGTTGATCTTGTAATCCCTGCTTGATTTCAGAAAATCAACAAAGCTTTTGTCCTTGAGACGGAAATAGCGCAAGGAGACGGTACCGCGCGGTACATTCCTGTCAAGAAACGGTTTGAGGGTCGGATAAAGTTGCCAGGGGGCCGCCGAAACATAGTGAAAATAGGCACCCTTGCGCTCCAGCTCGTGCAAATAGGCTGCCATGCTGCGCACCGGCCTTTGCGGGCGAAACAATATGTTGCGCAACAATTCGCGCTTGTCGAGCACGTTGGAAACCTTGATGGTATCATCAATATCACAGATCACCGACAGACCTTCTTGCGGGATCAGCTTGATCTGACCGATAAAACTGCGCCGGTCCCCCTTTGGCAGTCTGGCCGCAAGGGTCAACCAGCTTCCCTCGCGGTCCGGTCCCGACCAGGTCAGCCGTGTCAGCGCATGGCCATTGGCGCCACTCCTCGCAAGACGGGCCTCGACCGGCAGCGTCTGCCCGAGCGAACTGATGGTGACATAGGGCCGCCTGCCGCGCTTGTTGTCGACAAGAAAATAGCCGATGCGATCCCTGAAGAGCTGTGATTTCGTCTCCCGTTCACTCACACCAAACTGTTCGGCCAGTTCGGCAATGGCCCGACGCCCGAGAATACGCGATATATCGCCGTCTTCACGCTCGAAAATCCACGAATGAACCGGCAGTGTCCAGCTTCCGTCGGCATTGCGCGCCCCGGAGGTCGGCAAAAAAACCAGACTTTCATCGGCCCGGAGACTGCCTGACCATTCCCGATACCAGGGAAGTGCTGCCGTAAAGGTCAGTATCACCAGGACCGCGGCCACCAGGGACAGATATAACAGCGTTGGCAGTGCTTTTATTTTATTCATGAACGAGAGCTTTAACCGACAACGGCCTGCACTTCAATTCCTGTGCCGGATGAAGGCCCGCAAGCAAGGCGGAGCCGGGAGCGATGAACAGTGCAATCAGAACGTCCAGCTTGTCGTGCGGCGAGGTGAGCGCCTTTTTATACGAATGGAGCGTTCGCTTCTTCGCGCCCCGATACGACGGATATAAAGCCCCCTCCTGCGGCTCGACACGCGGCAATCATTACGTGCCCGCCGACGTTTGCCCCGCCGCCAACGGGAATAGCGGCGGCTCTTTGCATATTTGCGCGAGGAAGCTGTCCGTTTTGCTTTTTGTTTTTCCAGACGGGCATATTTTTGATGAAGCTGCTTTGCCGCCGCCGTCCAGGGTTCGGGTTTGCAACGGCAGTCAGCAACAAACTGTTTCCTGAACAAAAACGCATTTGCAAGCTTTGTGTATTTCTCTTTCCCCTTGTAGGAAATCATCTCCTCCGGATTGCCGCCGGGGTTTGGATAATAATAGAGGCGCGCCGGTGCCCCGCAACTCGACTGACAGGCTTTGGCATCCCGGGCCAGATTGCCCTTGCGGGTGGCAAAACTGACGGGGAAATAAAAACCGTCGCAGGTTCGAACGCACATGGTTCGGTAGGTACCTGCGCTTTTCGGGACATGACGCCTGCTTCTCTTTTGGCGGGTCAGGCGACGAACCGGATCAATTCTGCCTATTCCCCAGGCACCACGACCACGTGCCGGTCGGATTGTTTTCGGGATCCTGATGCGTGCAGGTGCCTTGTAACGGGATCGCGAGCGCGTGCGGGGTCTGAAATCCCCGAAAATCCGGTCCAGCCACCCGGCCGCATGCGCCGAAAAATGATGTGGTTGCGAAAAACCGACCAGAAACAGGCCAGGTACCAGTAACAACAGAATACCGGCCAGCTTTTTACTGCGCCTCTTTAACCGGGAAACACGCCCAAACCGGGGCAAACGCGTCATAACAATGCACACCACTCAAAGAAAATACTGTTGTCTGCTGATCTCGCCGGAAATATTGCAACCCCGCCAAAAAGCCGGGCCCGGCACAGTGATCTGATATTTAACGCATATTTTCCGGAGATGACAAGTTTTTTCAGCATTCCCGCACGCAAATTCCGTACAAATCGGATATTTGCCTTAATATTGAAAACGCGAGACACTGTTTGCCGCAGTCGCGGCCGTGGTCACATTCCCCTTCCCCTTTTCTTTTTCATCGGACCGGAAGGCATCGACTTCGACAAAAACGCTTTTTCTTTCAAGCGCCCAGCTTTCATGCTGTTGTCGCGCCTGTTCACTCCAGGGGGCGGCCTTGCAGCGGCAATCGGCAACAAATTTGCGGCGATATTTGAATGCATTGGCCAGATCCCTGTAACGCGTTCCGTCAAGGGCACGCATATTCTCGATCGAACCGCCGGGATTGGAATAGTAAAACAGTTTGGTCGGGGCGTTGTAACATTCTGAATTGCAACGCTGTTCATCGCTCGAAAAACGGTTTCGCCCCGTTCGGAAACTGACCGGAAAATAGAACCCGTCACAAAGGCGAACACACATGGTGCGATATTTTCCGCTCCCCGGTCGGACTGCCCCTCGCGGTCTGTTGCCGTGATCGATCCTGCGCACCATTTCTCGCGAACGGCGCTGACCGCCCGCAATACGGGGCCTTGCCAGCGGAATGGCCGAGCGGACCGGACGCCTGGCCCCCGCACGCATCCTGTGTTCATAGGAAGCCCGCAGAGCCGCCGGATTGCGAGAAGGCGAGATTGTCGGCAATTTCAGACTGAAGCTGCCAAACAGCGGCTTGACGGGTTTTGCGCGCCGCCTTCGGGGATTGCTCGCAAACAGGGTGCCTGGAAACAATGTCTTTTTCGGCGAGCGAACACGATAGCGTTGTTTCCCTCGCCCCCTCTTTTGACGCGCTCCGGCGGATATGGCCTTGCTGTGCGGGCGATAGCTCTGTGCATTTGCCGCCACGGACCCGGTCAAAGGATGAGCCGCTACAATAAAAAAAACTGCCGGAAAAAGCCTGATACCGGCCCGCAGACAATATTTAGCAATGCACGCACCGAAATATGACGCAGCAATCCTGCCCGGCCTGATCATAACGCACCTCAACAACTCGAAACAGCAATCATTTTCCCGGCAGACCCGATAACCGGCTTCTGGTGGCCGCCGATCCGCACTCTGCGACTGGCGACAGTTTCGCACAAAAACAGAAAAGAATGATTAACCTTCATGTCGTATTCGCGCCCGAATAGCCCGAATTCTCCGCCTGTATCCGGTTTCAGCGTCACGAACTGATCAAAATCATTGAACCGGCGACCAATTGGGTGCATGAATAAAGGTATGAATGATCAACTCCCGGAAACGGCATCCGAGCGGCCGAGCGCCCGACAAAGATTGCTGGAAGCGGCCTTTACCGAAATACACATGCATGGCTTTCAGGGCATGAGAGTCGATGCTGTGCTTGAAAAAACCGGCCTGACAAAAGGGGCTTTCTATCACCATTTCGACAGCAAGCAGGCGCTTGGCATCGCCGTTGTTGACGAACTGATCCACGGCAAGATCACGGATATATGGCTTGACACGCTCAATCAGTCCAGCGACCCGATCAACGCCATTCAGGACGCCTTCGAAAAATCGGCGGAATGCTATGGCATGGAAATGCTTATGCTGGGCTGCCCGCTCAACAATCTCGCCCAGGAAATGTCGCCGATCAATGAAGAATTCCGCGTTCATATCAACCACATTTTCCACCAGTGGCACGAGGCCCTTGTCGGGGCGCTCAAAAGAGGCATGGCGGCGGGCAACATCATAAATGATATTGACCCTGTTTCCGTGGCCACCTTTATCCTTGCCTGTGTCGAGGGAAGCATCGGACTGGCCAAAAACGAGAGGGATCTGGCGCCGATTATTCGCACAACGGATGAAATAGACCGCTATTTGCGCACCCTGCAACGGGGTTAAATCCGACTTGCAGCATACCGGTTTCCGACATGCCGGCGCCGTATTTTGAACAAAGAATGACAGAATAGAATGAGCGTCAAAACCGCTTTATTCACAGGCCCGCGGGAAGACAATTTTGTATTTGACCGGATGTTTTGTAAGAAAACAGCCATAACCGGCCCTGACGATGTGCTAAAAAGACGATGTGCCAAAAATAGCCGGGACAGCAGAACCCCAGGCCGCAAACTCATAAACAGGATCGATAATGGTGCCAAAAACGCAAAAATACGAGGTTAAAATGATCGCAACGCGTACTTTCGTACGTGCAAGATCATTTTGGCCGCGGATTGCAGCGCTTTTGGCATCTTGCGGACAGGGCATATTTGCTCCCCCGCTGTGTTGCAAGCTCTTGAAAACCACAAGGTTTCCTGCGAACTTGCGCCTTGCGGGAAAACAAATCTGCTCCTGTCATTTCGATCCTGTTTATGAGTTTACGGCCTGATTCAGGAGATTGCATGCAAGTAAAGCCAAAACGATCCGGCTTCCGGGGAAAAAACCGGGGCATGATGTTTTCCCCTGCCCTTTTTCCAGGTCGCAACAGGGCGGGCCATCAGGCGTTGCCGACAACAGGACCGCGGCACGGCTGTTCCGTTATCACTGTTCACATATCGGCACTCATCGTGATGATGCTGGCGGCCCCTGTCGTACTGGCAGCCAGCGAGAACAGAATCACTCAAAACACCATCGACAATAATGACATAAACCGAATTCGTATCAGCGAAAATCTGATCCGGAAGGAAGAGACAAAAGAGAACTGGGAGCGTTTTTTTGGCGGTCACAAACGCGATACCAGTTTTTCCATCGCCGCCTATCCGAACGGCGATACGATTTCAGCCGGATATACACGCTCGGGAACCGGGGCAGATGCAGACATTCTCTGGCTGCGCCTCGACAAAAACGGGAACCTGCTCTGGCAGAAAACCTGGGGCGGCCAAAAACGCGACATGGCCACATCTGTAGCCACCATGCCCGACGGCGGGTTCGTCACCGCCGCACTCAGCCAGCAGGACAAACATGCCGAGGGTGACGCCCTGATCATGCGGCACGACAAAAACGGTCGATTGATCTGGAAAAAATTCATCGGCGGCGAAAAATACGATATCCCCTATGCCATCAGGGTCTCCCGCTCCGGTAATATCATCGTTGCGGGATATACCAAATCGGCTGGCAAGGGTGATGCCGACGGCTGGGTCTTTTCCCTCAACAAAAAGGGAAAACTGTTGTGGGAACACACATTTGGAACCAAAGGGCGTGACTGGCTGCGCGCCATGACACTGTTACCGAATGGTCATATTGCCGTTGCCGGTGGCACCAAGGCCGATAAAAAGGCAGACAGTTTCTCGTGGGTCATGCTGCTGGATCGAAAGGGCCGCAAGATATGGAGCCATATCTACCGATTCTCCGAAAATGTCGCCCGTGCCATCATTCCGCTGAAAAACGGCAAGCTGGCGATTGCCGGCTGGGTACACGCAAAAAACAGCATAACCGGTCGCGATATATGGATCGCCAGACTTGATGCCGACGGCCGGATCATCTGGCAGAAAAAACTGGGCGGCTCGGGGGACGATCACACCGAAGCCCTGATCGCCCTGCCCGGCGGAGATATTGCCCTTGCGGGGGGCACCACCAGAAACCTGGCCGTGATCACGGTCCGCGCCGCCTGGATGTTGCGTCTCGACAAACGTGGCAAGCTGATGTGGCGACGCTCTTTTGAAGGCAAGTCGGATCAGCTCTATGCGCTCGCGTCTCTGCCCGACGGGCATCTTGCAGCCGCCGGCGCAAGCTGGCGCAAGAACAGGGGATCCGATGCCTGGATCCTGACCCTGAACAAGAATGGCCGACGTGGCAAAATCCGTCGCAAACGCCGGACCAGAACCACCAACCGGTAAACAATTCGTCTTTCCTGTCACAAAAGCCCCCTTTGCAACTGTTCAGGTTTGAACTGTGAAGCGGGAAGGGATCAAGCCAGGATGCGGTCTTGTCGGACCAGGACCCCGATTCTGCGTCTGTCGCTTGTCCGGGAAACGAAACATCGAGGCGGAAACAGAAAAGAGAATTGACCCTTTTTGCATTCCGTTATTATCCGTTTCTTAAGGCAAACCTTGTTTTGATTGTTGAAAAACAACAATATACGGGTTATACTTCATTATGAGGGTTGCCGGGCTCGTATTGCCCGGCGTTGCAGTACAGGGGTTGTCGGGGGAGTATTTTTCCATGATACGGGTAGCTGCTGGCAGTGCGGTGGTTTTGTTGTCAGCGTTCATCAGCACCGGTGCGGTGCAGGCATCCGTTAATGCAACCGGCGATATCGCCGTCCAGCGGGCCTTTTTTCAGGTGCCGGCTGTTGAACGGAAATCACCGGCACCCGCGACCGGACCTGATCCGGCTGCCGCGGCCGGTGGCGCCAAATGCAGCCCTGTCAATGACCTTGCGGGGCTGGTCAGAAAATATGACCATGCCATAAAACGTTATCTTCGCAGTAAAACCAGATCAATACTTGCTGACAATACCATTCTTGTCAAAGAGGGTATGACGCTGTCGCAGATATTTCCTGACTACCGCCATTTCAAGCTGGTTATCCGGACTCTGGCCGGGCACGAAATTCCGGTTGAAAACGGGGCGGTTCAAAAAAAATATTACATCTGGAAAGAAGATGAAAAAATTGTCATGGGCGCAGATGTCATGCTGATGTCGCCCGGGGCGCGAAAACATATCATGCGCGAGGCACTCGGAAAGGCCCGGCGCAGATGGGCGGAAGATGAATATTATCGGGTTGCCGAAAAAACCCGCCGTGTCGCAACATCGACGCCTTTTCGACTGGATTGTCAACATACGGCCGAGCTTGACGGGCTGATCAGAAAAGCCACCCGTGATCTGCTGGCTCAAAAAGATCATCTGCTCATTTCGCCGCGTAAGTTCGACAGGCTGTTGACCATTTTGCGCGCCTATATCACTTTCAATTATTACAAGGACCTTTCCCATGATGATTTTGCCCATCGTTTCAAAATGCTGGGGCGAAAGGAAGGGCGGGGTTTCTGGTCACATCAGAAACTGACGCGCCTGCTGGGCCTGCATGTAATGGGGCGTATCGAGAGCAATCGGGCGTTTCGCAAAACCTATCAGCATGCCATTGATCGCGCGGCCAGGCGAACGCCAGCCATTCCCCGGCGATGGATCGAGGAGATTATCTGGATCGAAACAAAGGGCGATCCCATGACCATTTCGAGGGCCGGAGCCTACGGGCTGATGCAGCTTATGCCGCTGGTCTATATTGGTCTGGGGCCGGAAAAGGCACAACAGTTGCCGCTGGCTTTCGAGCGCACCATCAATCCGTTCAATGCCGACAAGAATATAGAGCGTGGTGCCATTTTTCTCGACAAACTGAGGCGTCTGCTAAAGCCGTATATGCGCGGTTACAGCCGCGCGACGCGCAAGAAAATCATTTTTCATGCCTATAATACCGGGGTGACCCGGGTGATTTCCCTGCTGAAAAAATACGGTGCGGGTTATACGCGCCATCTCCCCGACGAAACAAAGGCCTATCTTGACAAGCTGGCCGATTTCCCCGGACGTCAAACCTCTTCTGTACGCATCAGTCCCGAACATTGACGACAATGCGCCCGCGTACCTTTCCCGCCAGCAAATCGGCAGCCGTCGGGATGACCTGCTCAAGGGAAATCTCCTGTGTCATGGTTGCAAGTTTTGCCCTGTCGAGACTGGTGGCAAGGAATTTCCAGGCATATTCGCGCCGGTCCCTTGCGACATAAACGCTGTCGATGCCGCAAAGCGTGATGCCGCGCAGAATAAACGGCATGACGGTGGATGGAAAATCCATGCCCTGGGCAAGGCCGCAGGCAGCAACAACACCGCCATATTTGAGTGAGGCACAAATATTTGCCAGTGTGTGGCTGCCGGCAACATCTATCGCTGCCGCCCAGCGCTCCTTTTGCAGGGGCCGACCAGGGGCCGACAATTCGGTTCGGGGGATTATGGTCGTTGCACCGAGACGGGTCAGATAATCCTCTTGCATTTTCAAGCGCCCCGTCGAGGCTGTGATCGAATATCCGTTTTGGGCGAGCAGGGCCACGGCAATCGAGCCAACGCCTCCGGTTGCCCCGGTGACCAGTATTTCGCCGCTGGCCGGGTGGATCCCGTGATCCTCCAGCGCCATGATGGAGAGCATGGCCGTATAACCGGCGGTCCCGATGGCCATTGCATCGCGCGCGGACAGGCCTTCGGGCAATCTGATCAGCCAGTCGCCATTAAGGCGGGCTTTTTGCGCAAGACCGCCCCAGTGCAGTTCGCCAGCGCCGAACCCGTTGAGCACAACCCTGTCACCGACGGCAAAACGGGGATGGTTGCTGGTCAGCACTTCACCGGCCAGATCAATACCCGGGATCATGGGAAACTGGCGCACCACCGGTCCCTTGCCGGTAATGGCCAGTGCATCCTTGTAGTTAAGCGTTGAATAATCGACCCGCACCAGCACGTCGCCTTCGGGCAAACGGTTTTCATCCAGTTCGACCAGTTGCGCCTGATGGCCGTTGTCACTGGTGATCAAAATGGCTTTCATGGCAGCGTCCCTGTTGTTTTCGGTACTCTAGGTTATAAACTCATAAACAGGATCGAAATGGCAGAAGCAGATTTGTTTTCCCGCAAAGCGCAGGTTCGCAGGAAACCTTCTGGTTTTCAAGATCTTGCAACGCAGCGAGAGAGCAAATATGCCCTGTCCGCAGGATGCCAAAAGCGCTGCAATTCGCGGCCAAAATGATCTTGCACGTACAAAAGTACGTGCGGCGATCATTTTAACCTCGTATTTTTGCGCTTTTGGCACCATTCTCGATCCTGTTTATGACCCAGGCCGCTTGATTTCACAAAACAAAAGCACGATAACCCGAAGGAAAGGGAAAGATATATCCCGGGGCGGTCATTTTACCAACCGCCCTTGATATTGACGGTGTGGCCAGGCTGAGGATGACGGGAAAGGAAATTTGTGCGCAGACTTTTTTCCATACTGCTTTTTTGCGGTCTCCTGCTTGTGCAAATGATCCCCCTTGCGGCCCGTCCGGCGGGCCATCGGGGAAATATCAATGTGGTCGTTACCATCAAACCGGTTCACTCGCTTGTGGCAGCTATCATGAAAGGGATTGCCCGGCCCGCCCTGCTGATCAAAAGCGGTTCGCCGCACAGTTATGCGCTGAAACCGTCCGGGGCGCGCAAATTGCAGCAGGCTGACCTGGTTATTCGTGTTTCGCGCCATCTTGAGGAATTTCTGCAACGGCCCCTTCATGCGCTGGCAGGTCAGGCAAGGCAGATCACCCTTGATGAATTGCCCGGCCTTCGACCGGAACAAACCGGTCATCATGGACACCCGCCTCATATTCATATCTGGCTGGATCCGGTGAAAGCACAGATCATTGTGCGCGAAATTTCTGCTGTTCTGGCGAAACTGGACCCCGGAAATGCGGCGCAATATCAGCTCAATGGCAAAACCGAAATCCGGCGCCTCCAGGAGCTGGGCGAGCAAATGACCCGACAGCTCGCGCCGGTAACAGACAGGGCGTTTCTCACCTGGCACGATGCCTGGCGCCCGTTTGCAGAACGTTTCCATCTCAAACTGGCCGGGTCCATTGCCATTTCTCCGGAACGGCAACCCGGTGTTCGCCATCTGCAAAAAATACAGGCGCAAATCAGCCGCGGGGCGATTTCCTGTATTTTCACCGAACCCTCGTATAAACCGGGGCTCGCCGCCATGCTTGTTGAAAACACCTCCGCCCGGCTGGCCGTTCTCGATCCGCTCGGCACCGGCCTTGAAAAAGGCCCGGAACTCTATTTCACATTGATGCGAAAGAATGTCCGGACCCTGTTGTCCTGTCTCGGGGAAGAGCATCATCCCCGTCCGTGAAAACGGGTTACACCTGTCCTCCCTGAAAGCAAGGCATGGGTTTGCTTAAAAACCGTTGCCCTTTCAACGCGTTCCATCAGTCTGCGTGCATCGTCGTCTGCGCCGTCGCGTATTATTTTTTCATCGGTGTGCATTTGGTATTGCAGGGGACCGTTTCGCGTTTGACCGACTTGCGCGTGATCATATTATTGATTTCCCGCGTACATACAGAGCCACGCTTGACGATCCGCTCGATGGTCTGGGCGCTGGCGTTGAGGCTTGTGCACATGGTTTTTACCGTGCCCCCTTCGCCTGCGATAACCGCCGCCCCGTTTGTTCCGGCGGCAAAGGCTCTGGAGATCAGCAATGACCCCACCGTTTTGGCGGCTGCCGCTTTGGCGCGTTCCAGCGACACCCATTCGGCGATCTGGGTTCCGCCATTTTCGGGAATCAGTTCGATCAGCACATCGCCGTTCTTGCATGCCCCGATTTGTACGGTTGCCCCGTCCTGCGTTTTCACCGTGTGATAAGTCAGGTCCTGTACACAATGAAGGTTTTTGATCCATAACTGTTTCTGCTCTTCGGCATGGGCCACATCCGAAACCGCGATGCCATATTTGAAACTCTTGTAAAGATCAATGCCTGTGGGAATCGCCCCGAGCAGAGCGCCAAATACAGCCGGATAGAGCAGAAAATACTGCCAGATCTTCTTGGTTTTGCGTACAACAATATGCTCCGAACCGATCACATCCTCGACTTTCGAACCCGCAGTTTCCACCATGTTAATGGCCTTGCCTGCAATTCCGGGATTGTTTTCCGGTCCTTCATTTTGTCCCGTCATATTGAATTCCTCTTGTTTGGTATCAACGCCCCCTGCAAGAAGGCGTTTCAATGTTAGTCGCGTCGTGATGCATAACCGTTCAATTTCTTTTGTATCCCGAACGGATATCGAACAACAAGCTGAATCGGCCCGTCAGCCCCTTGCTGGTGCTGTAATCTGCACCACCGGACTTTTGTCAATTTTTCGCTTCGAATATGTCAACAAGATGAAAGTCCCCCGAACATACATGGCTATTATTCATCAGTTTCTGTCAAATTCTCTCGCAGCCTTGTCCAGCGATGACGCTGGCGGTCTCCCCTGACGGCCTTTTCAATCGCCCGTCTCTCACCCACCAGCAGGACAAGCTGGCGTCCCCTCGTGACACCGGTATAGATCAGATTGCGTTCCAGCATGGGGAAATGCTGCATGGTCAGCACCAGGATGATGGCCGGATATTCGGACCCCTGCGATTTGTGAACAGTGGTGGCATAGGCCAGTGTCAGATTGTCGAGGTCGCTGAAATCAAACACCACATCGCGGCCGTCAAAATCGATGATCATTTCATTTTCGGTCTCGTCGATGGCGCGTATATAGCCAAGGTCGCCGTTAAAAACCTCGCGGTCATAGTCATTGCTGGTCTGCATGACCTTGTCGCCGGGACGATAGGTCCAGCCAAAACGCTGGACTTTCGGGCGGCCGGGTTGTTCCGGGTTCAGCACCTGCTGCAATTCGATATTGAGAGAACGCGTCCCCAGTCCGCCCCTGTTCATCGGCGTCAGAACCTGCACATCACGCACCGGGTCGAGAG
>JALXEI010000113.1 GCA_027069645.1 Hyphomicrobiales bacterium | reverse complement strand
GTTCGTCTTCCTGGTCTATGACCAGTTCCTTCTTTTCCTCGTCCAGAAAGGGAGTCAGAAAGGCCAGCAGATTGCGCGCATAGAGGGAGGACGCATTGGCGGACAGCTCGCCAGCCAGATTTTTGCACCCCATAATGGTGACACCCTTGTGCTCGACAATTTCGCCCGGTTTTGTCAGTTCGCAATTGCCGCCCCGCTCTGCCGCAAGATCGACGATCACTGCGCCGCGCGGCATGCTTTCGACCATCTCCCTGCTGATGAGTTTTGGCGCCGGACGGCCCGGAATGAGCGCCGTTGTTATGACCATATCCTGCTTGCTCATATGTCTGGCGACAAGCTCGGCCTGCTTCTTTTTGTAGTCATCCGACATCTCTTTGGCATAACCGCCTGCCGTTTCGGCCTGTTTGAACTCGTCATCCTCAACCGCAATAAATTTGGCGGCGAGACTCTCAACCTGTTCCTTTGCCGCAGGACGCACATCGGTGGCCGAAACAATGGCCCCGAGACGCTTGGCGGTCGCAATGGCCTGCAAACCGGCGACTCCGGCTCCCATGACAAAGACCTTTGCCGGGGGCACCGTTCCGGCCGCTGTCATCATCATCGGCATGGCACGGTTAAACTGTGCTGCGGCATCAATCACCGCTTTATAGCCTGCAAGATTGGATTGCGAGGACAGCACATCCATGCTCTGGGCCCTTGTGATGCGCGGCATGTAATCCATCGCAAAAGCCATAATACCGGCATCGGCCAGCTCTTTCATCTTTTCAGGATCATCGGTGGGGTTGAGTGTGGCGGCCAGTACCGCCCCCTTCTTCATGGCCCTGATATGAACGCTGTCAGGGCAATTCACCGCCAGCACAATATCGGCCTTGCCGAGTTCGGTAATAATATCATCACTGACCCGCGCCCCGGCTTCTTCATAGTCCGCATCAGCAATATCCGAGCGCACGCCAGCACCCTTTTCGATCACCACCTCGCAGCCTCTGGCGATGAACTTTTTGGCGCTCTCGGGCGAAAGGGCGACACGCTTTTCGTCCTTGCCCTCACCCGGCACAGCAATCAGGATCATGTCCAGCTCCAGTCAGGTCCGGCGCGAAAGACAGTCCCCCTCTCACGCAGCACATCAGATAAGTTGAAGGGGGCAAGACAAACCTCTCCGGTCAGCCCCGCACCCGCGCCTTGGCTATACCAGAAATTCGTCAGGTGTAAAGAGTTGTTCTACCAGGAACCAACACAAATTAGTGTATCAAATCAGAAGCTGATATGGATCAGACCAGAAAGGCCGCCATCAGCGCGAGGATCACCAGAATGGCGATTGTGCTGTATTTGGAAACCTTCAGAAAACCGGCATAGGTTTTTTCATGCTCATTGTAATCCATATCCGGATGGCCATTGCTTGTATCTACGGACATAACTCAGCTCCTTGCCTTGTATTTCAGAGTCGATTTGATTTAGATCATAAAATCGCACTATAGCCCTGTTTTTGTTTTTTTCAATAGAAAGCAGTCTCTTGTTTCGAATCAAAAACAGCCAGAGGGATCCCCTGTGAGAGCCATATCGATCATTGTCACAACCGTCATGCTGTCTGTTGCAGCCATCACCGCCCCCTTGCAGGCCACTGGAAATCGCGATCACCCCTCGGTGAAAGCGGCGCTGGCCTGCATCAAACAGATCAGGCCGATTGTCAAAAACCGTCAGGCAAATGGTCATGATATAGCCTGCGATATTCCGGTTGCGCTTTCAGAACATGATCTGGACGAGCTGTTCAAAGCCGCCATGCGCTCCACCAGCCTCAATGAAAAAATGCGCGGCAAAGCCGAAAAATACTCGTCAACAATCGCCAAAACCCTGACCAATTTCAGAGCTGCCGACTGCATAATCCGGCTGCGGGTCAAACGCGCCACCATCATCAGGGCCCTGACCGCAGACCGGGCGGCCATTCAACTTGATGACCAGCCTGCCGAATGCGAGGTTACCACAAAAAAACGACGACTGAAAAAACTGAAATTTGTGTTTTCGCCTCTCATCAATATGAAAGCCGGATGTGTTGAAAAATTTGCGCTCAACATGGGCAAGATTGATGCCGGTTGCAAAATCTGCCTTTTCAACCGGCTCTATCTGTCTACACAACTGGTCAGCCTGTGGGCCAATCATATGTCAAAAAATGCCGCCCGGGCACTTAATATCCAGCTTGGCGAGCGCTGTCGCTAGCTGTGCATTTCCCTGCTCTTTTACACTATACCCGAAATGCCGGAAAATCCGCGCCTGCCTGCCGAACCGGAAGAGCCGGATTTGGCCAACAAACGCGGATTTCCACGCGTGTGGACGACAGGGAGGGGAACTGCCATCCGGGGGTGATCTGTCAAACGATGCGCCGTCGCGTATCAGATGAACAATGTAACGTCAGCTTTTTGCGCTTCGGGCAGGAAGGTTGCGGCGCCGACATAACTCACTTCATCGATAAAATCATCATGGGTAAAACCGAACACATCCACAGTCATCTGACAGGCAAGCAATTTGACATCTGCTTCCAGTGAAAGTTCGCGCAGTTCTTCAATAGACGCGACGCCCTTGTTTTTGAATGTTTTTTTCATCAGGTTGGTGGCGACGTTTTCAAAACCGGGAATGACACTGGGTATGGCATTGGGCATGGGAATGTTCATGTTCTGCAACCAGTCCGGCCCCATCGGCATTTTCATCGGCATGGCAGGATTGCCCAGCGGACTCACCTTCGCCTCAATATCCTTTTTCAGCAAAAGAAGCCCGTAAAAGGTGAAGAAAACCGACACATCCCAGCCCAGCGCCGCCCCGGTACTGGCCAGAATAAAGGGCGGGTAGGCCATATCAAGGGTGCCTTTGGTCGCGATCAGCGCCATTGAGGGGACATGCGCCGCCTCGCGTTTTTTCATTTCCTCCTCGAATTTTTTCTCGAACCATTCATTCATTTGCGCTGATTGCAGGTCAGCAGCCGGCATGTCATTTTTCACTTCTGCCAGATTGGTCATTTTTAATCTCCTGAAAATCCCGTTGCGGGATATTGATGTTTCTCGCACCTGTTTGGCCGCGCTAGTTCTTGCGAATCAAAAATTCATAGCTGCCATCATGTTCGCTGGAAGCAAGCAGGTCATTTCCCGTCTGTTTGCAAAAACTCTCGATATCGTTGAGTGATCCCGGATCCGTGGACACCACCCGCAACACATCCCCTGTTTCAAGGCCACCAATGGCTTTTTTTGTTTTCAATATCGGTAGCGGGCAGCTCAGTCCGCTGGCATCCAGTTCGCGGGCCACCGGTTTCAAACTGGTTACAGTCATGGCAAATCTCCCTTTTTCCTTTGCAAATCCGTTTTCAAACCAGTGGTCTGCGCGCCCGGAGGCTCTTTTCCTTTCACGACAGGTCTTTTGCGGGGCTGTTTGTCCGCTAAAACAAACCAGTTGGTTTGGTACAGAAATAATACAAACCAACGAGTTTGTCCAGAAACCGGCGAATAAAATTTATGTGAAGCCGGGAAAAGCCCACGACGAGCGGATCGGATGCAAGAGTCCGATTCAAAACTCCTCACTGATTTTATTGGTCTTTTCCAGCCCATTATCGGCGCAAACCGGCTTGAAAGGGACGCCAGCCCCGTTCGGCGCCGGTTTGCGTGATTCTGGACAGGAAAAAACTCAATAAAATCAAGTAATGAGTTTTGAACCGGCCTCTAGGTCATAAACTCATAAACAGGAAAATTCTGTCACAAAGGGGCCCTGTTTACCGCTATGCGCGGAATGAAAAACGCGTGTTCCCTTTCGAGGTTGTTCGCAGGATAGCGAAGTCCTCTTTGCAGCCGCGTCAAAATCGGTTAATGATTGGTAAACATGTTCAGCTGACAAAAGTACAGCGTAACACCTGATATGACTTGCGGTGTCGAAACAACACACCGGTTAATTATTCGTTAGGAAATTTTCTTCTTAATAAATATGACCGCTTCCGCACATATCAGAATGTAATGAATTGAGAACTGACATGAAGATATCGACCCTTTTCACGCTCCTTGCCAGCGCCACCACCCTGATGATCACTTCATTGCCCGTGCAAGCCTTGCAGCTTAAGGAAACCTACAAGGACTGGGCTGTTTACGTACACGAAAAAGACAATAACAAGACCTGTTTTGCCATATCCAAACCCAAGGATATGGCCCCGAAAGGCGTAAACCGCGGAGACGTCTTTTTCTATGTTTCCTCCTGGCCAGGCGACAAGGTCAGCAACGAGATCAGCATAAAAATCGGTTATCCTCTGGATGCTGATTCCGCGCCTTCCGCAATTGTTGGCGCTGATCAGTTCAATCTTTTTGCCGAAGGGGACAAAGCCTTCATTGCCGATGAAACCCTTGAGGTCAATCTCGTCAAAGCCATGAAAAAAGGTTCGACGCTCGTCGTAAAAGGGCGCTCCAAACGGGGAACAACAACCATCGACAAATATTCCCTGGCCGGGATTTCAGCCGCCCTCAAACGGGTTTCGGCAGAATGCAAATAGACCTTGCCGGACACTGATGAACAAAAACCCGCCCTTTGTCACAAGGGGCGGGTTTTTCCTTGCTTTCATTGTGATAATGAAAAGGTATAGTGATTTCGGGGCCTAGGTCATAAACTCATAAACAGGGTCGAGAATGTTAAAACAGATAAAAAAACTGATCGGCTCACTTGCAGATAGCAGTAGCCCGGCTCTGGCACAGGAAGACTACAAACTGGCCGGTGCGGCCCTGCTTGTTCACGCCACCCTTGCAGACGGTCATGCCGACCCGCAGGAGATGAAAAAGCTGCGCCATTTGCTGCACGACCACTACAATATTGACGAACAGGGTCTCGACGAATTTATCGCCCTCGCCCGACAAAGGGAAAAGGAAGCGATTGACCTTTACCGGTTTACCCGTCTTTTGACCCGGCACCTGGACGAAACAGGTCGTATGGAAATGGTGGAGATGTTATGGGAAATTGCCTTTGCCGACGGGGTCATTCATGAATATGAAAACCATCTCGTCTGGCGGGTCGCCGAACTTTTGCATGTCACGACAAGGGACCGCGTCAGATTGCGCAAAAAGGTCGAAGCGAGAAACGCCGGATCCTGATTTCACATGAGTGCTGCCAACGACAATCCACCGCTTTCGCCCGTTACCGTCATTACAGGTGGCTCCCAAGGCATCGGTCGGGCTCTGGCCTATGAATTTGCCTCCGGCGGATATGATTTGCTGCTGGTATCCCGCAACAGGGAAAGTCTTGAAAAAACGGCGGCTGACATTCGGGCCCGCCATGATGTCGAGGTTAAAATTCTCGCCTGTGATCTGGTTGATCCGGAAAATTGCGCGCGGGTCGAACAGTTTTTGCACGAGCAGAACTGTTATTGTCAAAACCTCGTGAACAATGCCGGATTTGGCCTTGCCGGTGATTTTGCCCGCCACAGACCCGAGGCTCTGCTCAATATGATTGATCTCAATATTCGCGCCCTGACCGATTTGTCGCGCCGCTTCCTGCCCGATATGCAGGCCCGGCGACAGGGCGGAATTCTCTTTGTCGCCTCGATGGGAGGATTGCTGCCCGGCCCCTACCAGGCGACCTATTATGCCAGCAAGGCCTATGTCATATCTCTCGGCAAGGCCCTCTCGTGGGAATGTTTTGGCTCGGGTGTTCGCATTTCCACCCTCGCCCCCGGGCCGGTGCGGACCGGATTTCATCGCACAATGGGTGCCCGCTCCGAACTCTATGTACAATCCGGTGCCGGAATCAGTGCCCGAAAAGCCGCCCATATGGGCTATACCGGTTTTCTGTGTGGCAAAAGCCTCATAATACCCGGTATCTTAAGCCAGTTTGGTGCTCTTGCTTTAAAAATTCTGCCCCATGATCTATTGATGCCATTTATGAGCTGGTTTTTGAAATCGCGATTGAAAAATCCGCGTTCATGATAGCTCTCTTCGAACGGCGCATTTTATTTTGAACCGGACCTGAAAATGCACAAGGCATCTTCCATATCTGCGCGACGTGAAAATCAGCCAACGCAGAGCTGCAACAAAAATCCGTTTTCCCGGATCTGTGATCCGGTTTTGCTGCTGTTGCATCAAAAATCATCAAGTGCAGGCGCTGTTGGTGAATGGCTGATCGACAATGGTTATCAGCTTGATATCAGGCATCCGGTTCTTGGCGAGGAATTGCCGCACAATCTCGCAAATCATAGCGGCCTGATCGTTTTTGGCGGTCCCATGAGCGCCAATGACGATACGCCCGAAATCAGACATGAAATCACCTGGCTGTCTCATGCCCTTGAAGAAAACAAACCCTATTTCGGCATTTGTCTCGGGGCCCAGATGATGGTCCATCACCTCGGTGGTGAAATACGCCCTCACCCGCAGGGGCTGGTGGAAATAGGCTATCACCGCATCTGTGCGACTTCCGCCGGCAAAAATCTGCTCCCCGACTGGCCTGATCACTGCTTTCAGTGGCATAATGAAGGCTTCAGCATTCCGGCGGGCGCCACCCGTCTGGCGACGGGCCGCCGATTTGAAAACCAGGCCTTTTGCTGG
>JALXEI010000112.1 GCA_027069645.1 Hyphomicrobiales bacterium | reverse complement strand
GTGGGGGACATGATATGCTGATTTGATATCATAGGTTCCGGTTTATCGGGATGTCGGTCCGGATAAGGCCTGTCCGACCTGTTACAACGAATAAAACGCTACACGGCGTTGTTATTTGCACAGAGACTGGAGTATCGGTATATCTTTTGATGTGCCGCCACCTCGTCCGGGGTGGTGTTTGATAAACTGGCAGACACAGGAACGGGTATGAACAGTCTTTTGCGCAGGATCGATCCTTTTGTCATGTTCGGCCTTGTTCCGGCTTTGGCCATGATCGCTGTTATTTTTGCACCGGTAGACAGCTCGGCGAAAAAAGCACGGGCGCACAAGCTTGAACTGATAATGTTCGAACAGGAAGGCTGTCACTATTGTCAGGCGTGGGATGATGATATCGGTGTTGTCTATGACAAAACACCGGAAGGAAAATTTGCGCCACTGCGAAAAATTGATATTCATACGGATGAAAAACTGCCAAATGTGAGGCCGGTTGTTTTCACGCCGACATTTGTACTTTACAAAAAGGGCCGGGAGGTCGGACGGATAACCGGATTTATCTCGGAGGATTTTTTCTGGAGCATGCTGGAAACGATGCTCAAAAAGCATGGCTTTGGAAACAGGGGACAGGAGAAAAAAAGCGGCTGACAGGACGGGTTCTGATCAGCGACCGATACGGCATGGAGAATGAAAATGAGATGCCCGGGCCAGTCAAACCAGGTCATGAAGCGGCCCCTTTTTCACGATACAATGCATGTGTTTGTATTATCATTCGAATCTTCGATGTCCATCCATTCCGGGACGTTGTGACAGACGGGGATTCTTCCAGGCAACAGAGGGGTTAACCGGCAGCTCGATGGCGGAAATGAACAGACGCACTTTCAATAAAATACTGGGATCATTTGCAGCTTCCGGTGTGGTGTCGGGTCTGGCGGGGCCCGCGCGCGTGCTGGCCGGAGAGAAAAAAAGCGGGCGCGTCGTTATTGTGGGTGGTGGCGCTGGCGGGGCCAGCGTTGCGCATCACATTAAAAAGAACGCCCGGGATATCGAGGTAACGCTTGTCGAGCCCCATCCGGTCTATACAAGCTGTTTTTTTTCAAATCACTATGTGGGAGGTTTCCGGTCCATACGCTCTCTCCAGCATAACTATGAGGGGCTGAAGAACCTGGGTGTGAAAGTAGTCCAGGAACGGGCACTTTCTGTTGATGCGGATAAAAAGCTGGTGCAGCTAAAAGATGATATCCATCTTGGCTATGACAAGCTTGTGCTTTCTCCGGGGATCGATATCAAATATCAGGAGATTGAGGGATATAGTCCCGAAGTTGCGAAGATCATGCCCCATGCATGGAAACATGGTGCGGAGGCGCAAATTTTACGTCGTCAATTGCTGGATATGAAAGATGGCGGCGTTGTTGTGATCTCGGTTCCAGGCAATCCCTATAAATGCCCTTCGGCCCCCTATGAGCGCGCCAGTTTGATTGCCCACTATCTCAAATTTTACAAGCCGGCATCGAAACTGATCATACTGGATGCCAAATCACTGTTTCCCCAAATGGAACTTTTTGAAGAAGTCTGGAACAGTGCCTATGCGAATATCATCGAGTGGGTTCCTGTTGATCGGCACGGGGGCGTGGTCAAGGTTCTGGCTGGCGAGATGAATGTGGTCACGGGGAATGGTGATAAAATTCAGGCTGATGTCGTGAACATCATCCCGCCGCAAAAAGCCGCGCAAATTGCTGAAAGTGCCGGATGCGTTACCGATGACTGGTGCCCGATTGTGCCTGACAGTTTTGCCTCGCGTAAAGTCAGGGATATTTTCATTCTGGGAGATGCTGCGGAAGCACGAAAAATGCCCAAATCAGCGTCTTCAGCCAATTCCCAGGCCGAGATTGTTGCCAACGCAATCGCATCGGAACTGAAGGGGCACAAGATGTTTCCGCCGCGTTATCGCAATACCTGCTGGTCCCTGTTGTCAACCAACAATGCAATCAAGTCCGGGGCCAGCTATACCGCCGGCAAGGAACTTGTCGAGCAGAAAACCTCGTTTACATCGGATATCAAGGAAGGCAAGGAAATCCGTGCGAACAATTTCAGGGAAAGCCTGCAATGGTATGACAAAATCACAAATGACATGTTTGCAAAAGGATAGGCCGTTGCCTGTACTTGCCGGAATCACCGGAGACCGGCTCGTTGTTTCCTGAAAATCAGCAAGTCGAGTTTTCCACACCATCCGCACAAAAGTGCTTGTGAAGTGTTGAAATGATTTCCTTGGTGACCGTATCTGTCAGCGAATAGATCACGTAATGACCGCGTCGTTCGGCTTCTACAAGGCCATCCAGTCGCAGTCTTGTCAGATGTTGCGATGTCAGGCTCTGGCGTGCGCCAATGGCTTCGCAGATTTCGGAAACGGTTTGCTCTTTTTCCATCAAAAGGCAGAGGATAAGAAGGCGATAGGGACTGCCAATACAGCGTAGCAACTCGGCAGCCTTGTCGGCCGCGCATCTCATACCGCTGATCATTCCGACCATATCATTTTGCTCGTCAACCTCTTTCGGGTTATCTGTTTTGTCGGGTGATCCCATCTGATCCAAATCCTGTTATTGCTTTATGCCGTTTTCCTGACAGAAGACTTTCCTGGAAGATCCCTGTGTCAATCCGGTTGCGGTATCGACCGGTAATCGTGCAATTTATTGTATTGCTTTCTTCCGATTATCCCAATCTATGGTCCCGGTACGGACAGCCCTTTCCCCTGGTTGAGACTATTAGAAGCTTCAGATATTAGCAAGTTACAATATTATATTTTGTCGAATTGGGCGCAATTTTGAAAAAAATATCATAAATTTCGTGTGCTTATGATGTGCCCGGGAGAACTTATGGGAAAAATATCATGATATGACAGGTGTTTTTCCGCATTCCTCACAATATATTGACCAGTTTTTCCGCATTTAATTGACGACAGCTGACCGGGTACCCTATTTAATAGAACTGAATATGGCACAACCGAAGGAGTCGGGAAGATGAATGCTATTCTCGTGCTGGGTCTTGTTGTCGTCGGTGTATGTGTTCTTGCGCTTAACAAGGCGCAGTTGTGGGTGTGGGCCCTGTTCTCGGTTCTTGGCGGTCTCGTTTTCAACCGGGCGATTGATGGCGGTTTTCTATCAGGTCTGGTGGTTTTTCTTCCCGCTCTGGTGCTGGTGGCGTTATCGATTCCCTCCCTGCGCCGCAAATTCGTTGCCCGTCCCCTTTATGAAGGATTGCGCCGCACCTTTCCCTCAATTTCTGCAACCGAGCGCGAGGCGCTGGCGGCGGGGACTGTCGGATGGGATGCGCAGCTTTTCTCAGGCTCGCCCGACTGGGCAGAACTGAAATCCATTCCCCCGGTGCATTTAAGTGATGAGGAACGAGCTTTTCTGGAAGGTCCCACCGAAGAGCTTTGCGCCATGATCAATGACTGGGACATGCGCCATGCGCGGCGGGACGTACCACCGGAAATCTGGGATTTTATCAAAGATCGCGGATTTTGGGGGATGTTGATCTCAAAAGAACATGGTGGACTTGGTTTTTCGGCTCAGGCGCAATCCCTCATTCTCGGCAAAATCGCCTCGCGAAGTCCTGATGCGGCTATTGTAACAATGGTCCCCAATTCACTGGGGCCAGGGGAACTGGTGGAAAAATACGGGACGGATGAACAGAAGGAATATTATCTGCCGCGGCTGGCCAAAGGGCTCGAAGTTCCCTGCTTTGCCCTCACCAGTCCCAATGCAGGCTCTGATGCGGCATCCATGCGTGATGTCGGCATTGTCTGCGAAAAGACCTTCGAGGGCAAAAAAACAACCGGTATCAGTGTCACCTGGAACAAGCGTTATATCACCCTTGCCCCAAAGGCGACGGTCCTGGGGCTGGCTTTCAATCTGCTGGACCCCGACAATTTGCTGGAGAAAGACAGGGAAGATATCGGTATTACGCTGGCCCTTATACCGGCCAGCCACAAGGGCGTGGTAATTGGCAACCGTCATTTGCCGGGTGGCTCCCTGTTTCCCAACGGGCCGACATCGGGTGAGGACGTTTTTATTCCACTGGACTGGATCATCGGCGGACCGGAAAGAGCCGGGCATGGTTGGGGCATGCTGATGGAATGTTTGTCAGTGGGGCGCGCCATATCCCTGCCGGCAACAAGTACAGCAGCGATCAAGACCGTACTTCGCAATACGTCTGCCTATGCGCGCCTTCGCCGCCAGTTTTCCATTCCGATCATCAAAATGGAAGGTATAGAAGAGCCACTGGCGCGGATTGTTGAAAATGCCTATGTGGTGGAAGCCGCCCGCGCCATGACAGCAGCAATGGTCGGCGCCGGTCAAAAGCCCTCCGTCATATCGGCCTTGCTGAAATACAGTTCCACAGAGCGGATGCGGCAGTCAATTACCGATGCAATGGATATTCACGGCGGGCGGGCCATATGTGACGGACCATCAAACTACCTGCAATCGGCCTATCAGGCGGTTCCGGTTGGCATCACGGTCGAGGGGGCCAATATACTGACGCGCACCCTGATCACCTTTGCCCAGGGGGCCCTGCGCTGTCACCCCTGGTTGCTGGCGGAAACCGAAGCCTTGCAGGATAAAAATCACGAACGGGGATTTGAAACCTTTGAAAAGGCCTTTTACGGCCATATAAGCTGGTCTCTGGCCAATGCCACAGCGTCGATATTGCATAACCTTACAGGCGCCCGTTTTGTACAGGGGCCAGGACATGCACCGGAAATCGAGCAGTGGTATCGGCAACTGGCGCGGGCCAGTCGCTCCTTTGCTTTTGTGGCTGATATGACGGTCGGACTGCTGGCCGGGGGGCTCAAGACCAAACAGAAAATAACCGGACGCATGGCCGATGCCCTCTCCGAACTCTATCTTCTCTCGGCGGTTCTGAAGCGTTTTGAAGATGATGGCGAGCCGGATAGTGACAAGCAACTGGTGGAACTTTGTGCCCGCAACTGTCTGTACCGGTTTGAACTGGCCCTTGAGGGTGTTATTGCCAATTTCCCCATGCGCTGGGCAGCGTTTGTCATGAAGCTGGTTGCACAACCACTGGGGATCAGGAACAGACCGGCAAGTGATCGTCTGGGCAAAAAGGTTGTTGCCAAGGCTGTACAGCCAGGAGAATTACGTGACCGGCTGACCCGGGATATTTACATTAATGATAATCCTGATGATCCCACCGGTATTCTGGAATACACCCTGTCACTGGCTGTTTCGCTGGAGCGCGCAGAAAAGGCCATTGAAAAGGCTGTTCGCAGTGGAAAAATCCATCGTCACTACAAGTCGGACTGGTTCGGGGAAGCCGTCGCCCTCAATATCGTGACGCAGCACGAGGCCGATGATTTGCGCGAGCTTGACGAACTGGTTGGCCGGGTTATTGCAGTTGATCAGTTTACCCCTGAGGAAGTTGTCCCGCACTACAGGACTGACAGGAGCAAGGCAGGCGTGACCGGCAAACAGAAACCCAAAAATGTGGCAGCGGAATAAAATGATATGACGGCAAATCTTACGCAACTCAGGGACTGGCGCTATGTTGTAGATGCCGAAGGTATTGCATGGGCAACTTTCGATCGACAAAAAGAGAAGATGAATACGCTTGGTCGGCGGCCGACCGAAGAGTTGCTGGAGATCGTTGAAACGGCGGAAAAGGCTGCCGGTCTGGGCGATATTACCGGTCTCGTTTTTATGTCGGCAAAGAGCAATAACTGGATTGCTGGCGCAGATATACGTGAATTTGAGCAGGTGACAACAGAAGAGGAGGCGCGGCGTTTTCTGGGACCGGCAATTGACCTTCTCAATCGGGTCGAAAATCTGCGTGTGCCGGTTGTAGCAGCCATTAACGGTTATTGCCTTGGCGGCGGACTGGAATTTGCCCTTGCCTGTCACTATCGTATTGCCACCCGTGAAGATGTGACCCGTCTGGGATTTCCCGAGGTCAAACTGGGGATCATTCCGGGCTTGCACGGCACCTTACGCTCCATTCATACGGCCGGGCCGGTCGGGGCCATGTCGATCATGCTCACCGGACGGATGTTGCGCCCGGGGCCGGCGAGGGCGATGGGGCTGGTGGATCAACTCGTGGATACACACCACAATTTGCGCTGGGCAGCCCGCAAGGCGGTTTTGTCCGGACGTAAATCGAAACCCTTGCCCTTGTCAAAAAAATTGCTGTTGCTGAGACCCGCGCGGCGTTTTCTGGCAAATCAGATGCGCAAAAAAACGGCCGCGAAGGTTCGCGAGGATCACTATCCGGCACCGTTTCGTCTGATTGATCTGTTCGAAAAATATGGTGACAGCAAAAAGCGCATGCGCACCGAGGAAACAAACGTATTTGCGCCCTTGATGGCGTCGGAAACATCGCGCAATTTGCGCCGTGTTTTCAAACTGTCCGAACTGCTCAAGGGCGAGGCGAAAGACAAGAGTTTCAAAACCGCAAGAGTTCATGTCGTCGGGGCGGGGCTTATGGGCGGCGATATCGCGGCCTGGTGCGTCGTGCAGGGGATGGAAGCCAGCTTGCAGGATCTTGATGTCGATCAGATCGAAAAAGCGCGTCAGCGGGCCAAAAAGCTGTTTCGCAAA
>JALXEI010000111.1 GCA_027069645.1 Hyphomicrobiales bacterium | reverse complement strand
TAGTTAACTCCCTTGGCGCGGGGTGGAGCAGTCTGGTAGCTCGTCAGGCTCATAACCTGAAGGTCGCAGGTTCAAATCCTGCCCCCGCAACCAAAAATGCCCGTAACATCAAATGGTTACGGGCTTTTTGATTCTGGCGCTTATTAAATATTTTTCGTCATGGACGCAATATGGACGCAAATTTCTTCGTAATCGGTATGTGATGATTCTTTCAAATTTTGCGTTCAGAATGGACATAAAACGGCGTTGTACTTATTCTGAAGAATAAACGGCATCAAAAAGAATTTCTGAGATATCATAATCCCCGGGTAATCCGACCAACTCCGATTTCCGATACCCAGTCGTGAGATAATCGTATACCAGCCGTTTGGCCAGGCTGTTGATCGGATCAATGAAATCAATATGCAAATCATCTCTGGCAAGCTCAGCTTTAATTGCGTTCTTGTGGGCACGATAGACAATTGATGCTTCTGTTAAAGCTAGGATGACTTGATTGACGTCAGCCAGATCTTCTTTGATTTGATTACGAAAACGCGAAGCGACTCTTTTTATGAGCTTTTCATCATCGCCGAGTTTCTTGATCTCATATGCAAGTTCCGTTGCATCTGATCCGACAATATCGAAGTGGCCAATTTCTTGCAATTTGGCGTAACCGCTGTAACCATCATCAAGCGAGATAACAGGTCCGATGCCTAGCAGTCCGATCGATTTCCCGGAATTAATTTCTTGCGGACCAATTATTCTTTTCAGTTCGTCCAGACAGGCATCGACAATGGAAATAAACCTTACACCTTCCTTCTTGCATATTGATTGCAATTCATTCTGAAAATGAACGGTTGTATTGCACGCCACTGTAACCAGATCACAACCGGCATCAATCATATGCCTGATTGCTTCTTGTACCTCAACCCAAACCGCCCGCTCCCGTTCGACAAGCTCCATCGTCAACCCCAAAGCCGGGCAGGAATAGAGCATTATTTCCGGCATGTTGATATCGGTTGCTGTTATCTTGAACAATTCTTTTCTACGAAAAACAGCCAAAATATCTTCCATCAGGGTGATACCGGACTCAGGAGAATTGCCGGTCAGGATTCCAATTTTTGGCCCCTTGGGTGGAGGAAAGCGCAGCCAGTCCGGGCGGTTTTTTTGCCCTTTGTGTTTTTGATGCTCTACCCACTCCGGATCAATCTCGCATACGGACACCCGGATGGTATTTGGAAAATTGTCTTTAACGACATCAAATAACTCTGCCGGAATGAACTCAATTGATTTAGTGAAACTGCCCGAATTGGTAATCATTGTGTTGGGGAGGTCACCGCTGACAAAAATACTCTCGTCAAAAATTTGATATATTTTACCATCAAATTGAGGGTTTTCAACCTCTGTTATGGCATCAACACAAAGCGGGTTGACCAGTCCATGAACTTCCGAGTTATCATTTCGAGGGAGTACATTCCAGAGTTCCGGTTTCAGTTCAATCGCATCAAGTATCAAGGATCGGTCTTCACTATCATTTCCCTTAATTACAAAATTCGCCCGACAATGCACAGCAACGGCAATCATTTCGCCAGTGCCACTTTCTTGATAAAATCGCACCTCAGATTTTAGTTCAGCCCAGAGTGGCACACCAAGCCCTGCCACAGCGCCAAGCCGGTTACGCAATGTCACTGCATGACGGCATGATTTGGCATGCTGGCTGTCTTTATTATCTCTGTGCAGATACCATATTCCAGATGAGCTTAGACGTTTTAGAACGCATTTCTGGAACATAATTATTCTTCTATTATCTTTACTTCACCGCGTAAATCCGTGATCATAAGGGAACGAAGCTGATCATAATTTATGTCACCTTTGCGTTTTTTGGCAAGTAGCCACATAAGTTTGACTGTTTGGGATTCAATGCTCATGTCATAAGCTGGGATTGCAAGATCTTCTGCTAGAAGCTTTTGTCCTGGCTCATTTACCTGCATGGTCGCTCGCCCATTAGGGGCTTGAGTTGTGGCAACCACAGGGATTTCCTTTTGCTTAAGTTCGTATAGCACTCCTTCTTTAACCAATTCACCGTCTTCATTAAATTCCCCTTGAAAAGATGTACTTAAGTCACCAGCACCAAATGCGCGAATAATAAACCCCTTAACTCCTTGATCGGCGAGTTTCAATAGAATCTCTGGCTCCATTCCTGGAAATTCCGTCAGTGATACTACATCCTGATCAAATTCACATTCAAAACGAAGCTTGCTTTTGTCTTTTGCAACTGTCCAGTCCATGTGTGACTGATATCGCAGGTGAGCATTCAAATTGTCCATATTGATATCAATAATGCGCCCGATCCGGCCTATGCTTGCGCTGGTGAAGGATTTAAAGGCATCATAATCGAATTCTGTATCCTTCTTAACGCGAGTTCCCGTAATTATATGACTTCCAAATACTGCCATAACTCCACGGATCGTATAAGAAGAAACGGGAGGTGTTGCGGCAAGGCGTACCGCATTTTCAAGATTCAGTTGAGCATCGGAACCGGGCATATCTATAGGTACTTGGGAGCCTGTGAGAATTACAGGCTTGCCTAAGTTGGGGAAAACAAACGATAGTGCTGCGCAGGTATAGCCTAGGGTATTGGTACCATGGGTGACAACGAATGAATCATAATCGTCATATTTATCATAAATTACCTTGGCAATTCCTTTCCAGTGCTCAGGTTTGATGTCGGAACTGTCAACTTCGAAAAGCTCATGCGGCTCTGGGACGATTTGAATTGAATATTTTCGCAGGTGATCTTTGATTACACCCTTGATCAATTCTGAAAAATGATCAGCCTTTTTGACTTCATAATCGTCCGCCTTCTTGTCCGTGGCAACCTCACCCGCTATGGTGCCACCAGTGGAAATAATCAACATTTTATGGCGATTATACGTATCGTTTCCAGTCATCTATTTCTCCTCATCTGTTGTTGTTGAAATTCTACAAATCCTGAACCCGATATTGTCACTTCGGTGATCAACATCAAAATGTCCACGATAGTCAGCGGTAATCTGTTTGGAAAAACTTGCCCAAGATCCGCCCCGAGCAACCTTTTCCCAACCGGAGTTAGGACCATGCCAGTTAATGGAATCGCTTGTGGGATATTTGCCATGCCAGTCATTAACCCACTCCCATACGTTGCCAAGCAGATCGTAAAGGTCAAATTTGTTTGGTAATTTCGTTCCCACGGGTTGAACACTTGCCATGGCATTGGCTGAATACCATGCTTGTTCCGCCAAGTCAGTATCTTTCAGTGCTCCATCCCTTGCTATAGATTCCCACTCTGCTTCGGTAAGCAGGCGAAAGCCATTATTTTGATAAAAAATATTCGGTCCCTTTTGATCGTCAACACCCTCGTACACTAGATCGAGGCCATAGCGCTCAGAAAGCTTGTTGCAGAACTTGACCGCATCACGCCATGAAACTCCGGTGACCGGAATTCCGGGTTCGCTGCTGGTTTCAAGTTCCGGCATAAATTGATAAAAAACATCTGAGGTCATGGGATATCTATCAACCAACAATGCCGAGGTGAACTTGTGATTGAATTTCCCGTCTTTTTTGTTGCCGATTTCTTGCTCCAATGGAGGAATAGGGACAAAACGCTTCTTGAAACCTTCCATGGCTGACCGCGTTTTGCGTGATTTTTGCGCAGCTGCAGGAATGGTGGATGCGATTATGTCGTCAAGTTCACCAATTGATGAGCCAAATAAATATTCACTGAGGTTGGAAAGGCCGATGAAATTTTCTTCTTCAATGCGGAATGATAGAATATTGTATAAATCAATTGAAGTATTGTGCAAAATGGCTTCGGCAACGACGCTATTTCCAGTATCAAAAATTGATCTGGGATCGCCTGTTTCTGAATCTGTATTGACTTCTTTTACTTTCCCTTCAAACTTGCGTAATTCATTCGGAAATTGCTGAATGGCGGCAAAGAATGCCGGGTATTTGTAGGATATTAATGACGCCTTGAGCACCAGCCCAGCAACAGGTTTATCGCGAAGCCGCTGCTCCAAAACAAAATGTGTGAAGATAAAATGATTGAGAACACGCTTTAAGCTACGTGGATTTTTGTCAATGATATCAACAATTAACCCAGAATAGCATGGATCAATATCATAACGATCAAGTATAGGTGCAACCAGGTTCTTCTTTAAGAGGTCCGGATCTGGAGGTGGAATGACATAGCTAAACTGGATAATCTTGTCGAGGTAAGATAATTCATCTATCGAGTTTTCCGTTAGATCAAGTGAAGCAGTTTTTTTTCGAAGTGCGGCGCGAACGATAGCTCTTGCAGCGCCAACAACAAAAACAAAATTCGGCAAATCAAAGAAGACTTTCATTCCATCAAAAAGCTTGATGATATTATGATCGTCGCAACGATCCAGATCATCAATCAAGACAACAATTTTACCCTGCAAATCGCTGGCCAAGCTTGAAATGCTGGAGAGCACGTCAAAATATAGACTCGAATAAGCATTTTCGAGCTTGTTAGTAGGGTCTATTTTTTTGTCTCGATTCTCGCTAACAGGCGAATTTGGTGTACCGGATAATTTTGCTTCTGCAAAAAATGGAATTGAAACTGAAAGTTCACCCCGGGCGATGAACGCGGTAGCCGCGTTTTTCAGTGTCGAAGCAACTTTCCCAGCAGATTCTAATAATTTTTCGGCATCGTTTTTTTCTGAATTTGCTTGCTTGCCAATAGCGTCTGCGACAGACAGGAATAAGGCAGCAACGATGTTGTCATCTTCAGAATATTGCCAAGGATTGAACCATACAATCAGAGGAGAATTACTAGAATCATCTTTCAGCTTTGCCTCAATTTGCCTCAACATTGAAGTTTTTCCAGTTCCCCATTCACCAAAAATACCGATTGTAAATGAAGAATTGGATTTGAAATCAATTGCATTTATCATATGCGCAAGCGCATCTACCGCCTCGTTGCGCCCAAGTTGATCCTCTTTACATGGGTCATCTATCATTGGCTGCATGGATCTTCACCCCCTAACTCCAAAACGCTATCAAATCCTGTGCGATTTCAGCTTGTTTGACAATTGAAACCGTGTTGTTTGAAGTGTCATATTCAAAAATCACCGGCATATAGCGGCTGTTATAACGCGACCACATGCTTACCGTATAGCCGCCAACGTCATGGATGATGAGGCGATCTTGATCGCTTGGAATCTCCGCCAATCTGATTTCACCAATAATGTCACCGGCAAAACAAAGAGGACCCGCCACCTTGATCACATTTTTGCCTTGTGCAACAAAGTCCTGACTTTCCTGATTATAAACAGATATTTCATGGTGCCAGTCATCCGGGCGATAACACTTGCGCAAGAACATGTCCGCACCCAAATGGCAGATAACCGTATGCAGACCATTGGACGGCTTGACATATTCAATGTTTGAGACGGCCCAGGCAGCATTTGCTACAATATGCCGTCCGAACTCGGTGATAAGGCGTTGCCCGCCGGTTCGTTCTTGCCAATGAGGCAACCTGGAAAACAGTGCCGATGCATAGGCATCAAAAGAGGCCAGATTATCACCAAAATTATAGGATGCAGGCAGTCCGCCACCCATGTCTATATTGCGGATTGGTGTTGTGCGCCCGGCATTGATCTTTTGCATCAGCTTGTCCACCTCCGCTGCTCCGTCTACCAGCATGTCGATGGAGCATCCCTGTGAGCCAATATGGAAGTGGATGGAATCAAGCCAGTCATATCGAGCGTACGCCTTGACTATCCGGTCACCCTGTTCCTTTAGTGGTACACCGAATTTCGAGTATTCTCCCGCAACACTGGTAGATTGTATTGCTCCTGCCCCCACTTGCGGATTGACACGCAGACCAATGGAAGGGGCGGCAATATCGCTGCGCGATGCAAGAATCGCATCAATTCGCTCCAGTTCATCAAAATTGTCCGCATTAATATGGCAACCAAGGGAAAGGGCATATTCGAGCTCAAAACGGGTTTTCGCCGGAGAATCAAAAACGATATTTTGCGGTACAAACCCTGCAGCAAGGGCAATTTCAAGTTCGCCGTGAGAAGCTACTTCAGCACCATAACCAATAGCGCTGAAGCGGCGCAGTAGTCGCAGAAAGGGCAATGCCTTGACCGCTATCGTATGAAGCGCGCCCTCGCCAAAGGCTGAACGACATGACTGCACGCAGCTCATCAAATGTTGCGTTGAATAAAAAACTGCTGAATTATCACTATCTCTCAACAATCCCTGTTTTGTTGCAAGACTAATAAAACGATCTATTTCTTCCTTGCTAGGACGCACTTCCAATTTGTTCACTCCCAAATAGAACTCAAAGAATATTTATTTACCATTGATTACCCTATTACAGTCTACATGCATACCACCTCATAGGTTAATTCACTCGCGTTTACGCTCAAAGTTCGTTGCGCCACCCTTAAAACAGGATTACGAAATAAATTTTTTTTCATACATATTCGGTCCGTAGGTTTGTTGTATTCTTCATTGAAGCGGTAACTGACGGGGTGCTTAGGTATAGCAACATTGAAATCGAACGTCCATCTTTGGCAAGGATGGTCATCTCATGCACTTCCTCATTTCCGACCCAGATTCCAGCTGGGTGCAGCTTTCCGGCTTCATTGTCGACCAGCGGGTTGCGAGCCGCAGCAAGAGACTGTTCTGGTAGTGGTGTAACAACCTGCTTTGCGCGATAGAATATTCCAGATTTTATCAGCGCCTTGCTCGACCATGCCCAGTCGATAAAACCATCCCGTCCAACTACAATCATTGCACGCTCGTCGGTTATGCTCAGCCATTTGAGAATGGTGGCGGTAAGCGAAACCTGGTACCGGTCAGCAAGGTGCCGGACCAGATCAACCGATATCTTTTCACCCGAAATCTGCTCACGAAAATCATCAAGGGGCATCAGGAGAAAGGAAGCAAAGGTGTTCGCCTCCGCTTCCATTTTCCCGTATTCCGAATTCCAGCGGAGCATGTCGCGCCTTGAGCACTGAATCCCTTCTGCGTGAAGATGGCGATGCATGAGGTAATGGCCAAGTTCATGGGACAGGGTAAAGTTGATACGACCGGGTGACGTGATGCTGTCATTATAGATGATGCCCCATTCTCCTGTTCCCTTGGGACAGGGCATCAGCATGCCTTCAAATTTCTTACTGAATTTACCGCCGTCAAATTTCTTACTGAATTTACCGCCGTTGATCATAGTTATGGGGGCATCAGGAAAAACCTGACGTGAAAATTCACCAGCCACTTGCGAAACATCGATTGGAAACCGGTCAAGACCGTGGATATCATGAAACGCCTTGATGAGTTTCGACAGACGAATGGCCCAGCCTTCCGGAGTGGTAGGGGTTTTCACTTATTCTTTCCCCATGCTTCTATCATGTCCTGGATACGTTGCTGGTCATCAGGATCAAGGCTGTTGAACTTACGAAAAAAAGCCTCTTTAACAACCGCCTCGTCGGGTTGAGCTTTTTCATCGAGCAGATAGTCGGTAGTAACTGACAGCGCTCTGGCTATGCGTGTCAGTTTTTCGCCGGACGGTTTGCGGGTATCGCGATTTTCCAGTTCCCAGATGTAGCTTTTGCTGGACTGGGTCAGTTCAGCAAGTTTGTCGAGTGAATATCCTTTCTCCTTGCGGTGGTGTCGGATTTTCTCCCCGAGGGTGCTTTGCATTGCTTGTCTCCCAGTGTTTGTTTTGAATTCGATATAACCGAACAAAAACATGCTTGACAAGAGTGTATCGTATATGTTCGATATATGTCGAACAGATTCGTAATCATAAGGAGGCTGTCATGGCCAAGCGCACTACGAGAACCCATCATGTCGTCCCCAACCCGGAAGGTGGCTGGGATATCCGGCGCGGTGGCTCGAGCCGTTCGAGCGGACATTTCGACGTCAAGAAGGATGCCGTCGGCCGGGCACGGGAAATCAGCAGAAATGCATAGACTGAACTCAAAATTCATAACCGTAATGGGCAAATCGCCAAATCTGATTCCCACGGTCATGATCCACGCAACATTAAAGGTTAGGAGAACAAGGAAATGGCCACGGTCACAAGTTTCATCCGCAACACACCGACTTCAGAACTTCGTGATTATTTTGAAAACGCGAACATCAAATTGCCTGAAAATGTAGATTGGGCAAAAAGCGAGCCGGAAATCGTTCGGCCGCTTCTCAAGGCTGTCGACGAAATGGACGCCATGGACCGGGGCCGCGTCATGAACGATGCGGACCGGGTGACATCAATGGCGGATGAAGCAGGTCAAACCGCCCTTTACAGTGTCGTGAAGGATCGCAGTACCCTTGATGACCTGGCTAATGGCCATGCCCGGGCGTTGTGGATGTTTTTGCATGAGCGCATTGGATTCCGGCATGCCGAAGAAGTGCGTTTCACTGATGAGCGACGGCGGGGTCGCAGTTGGGATGGCTTTATCAGCACTCCCGGTATGGATCTCCGCCGGGATGAGATATCACTTGCCGCGTTCAAGGATGCGTTACGTGAGAGATTCGCATCGGAAAATATCCATGTTGATATTTTTGACCGTCATCGCCCGACTTTTGATGGAGAGGATTGTGAACTGGTGCAGATTGCCGTCTACCGGGAAGGACTACCGGATGATTTTCTCGAATTTGAAAACGGCGATCTGGTCCGAAGGGCACGTCGTCCTGTTTTTGAGGCAGCCCTTACCTATGAACCATCTACCGGCGTGATCGAGGTTGTTGCGAATAACCGGGAGAGCCGTGAGGATATGGTGCGTTTTCTGGTCCGGGATCTTCTGGGTATCGAGTTCGAGAATGAAAAACTTCCGCGGCGCACTTATGATCTGTCTTCATTGTTGCGCCCCTATGGTTTCCCGACCGATCCAGCAGATGGCATTGGATCGGTCGAGGTCAAGCAGCTCAGGCTCATGCCGATCGACCGTGTCGGAGAACGGGTAACGCTGGAATGCATGAGCAGGGCAAACCGGAACATCTGGAATATGGCAGAAGGGCATTTCAATTCCAGTGATCCCCTGCGCGGGGGCTGGGTGGCAACCCAGACAAAACTTCTCATCAGATTCCATCCGAAAGACGGCGCACGCCGCGGCCGGACCCTGCCATTCACCATAACGATGCCACATGGCTGCAACCTCAAGGATCGGACCGAAAAAGAACAGATGATCGGGGAGAAATATCTGAGGCACTGGGGTATCCTCAGGGATGACTAAACCGGAACAGCACCTTGATCAGCATATAATCAGGCTTTTGCTTTCCATTGCAGAAACACCTGATGCGACAATTTCCAACGCGGTTCTTGAAGGTTTTCACCAGTCCGCCGGCGTCATCCTGAAAGCAACGGGATTGATACAGGAGAACGTATACGATCAAGCAAGCGTTTCTCTTGTGGACCATGATGATGCACCGGTTTCACTCATCTGGTCTTCTGAAAATAATTCCTATGGTTATTTCAGCCCCACTGCGGGTTGGGTAACGGTGCCATCCGACCAGTTGGTCACCTATGGCATCAATTTCGACGTTTTGATTAGTCAGCTTCTAAAGCAGTTTGACAGATCGGAAATAGGGTCCCCCGTTACACTGCTGCCGGGCATTTTATGGGAAGTTGGCGACCTGCGGTTACCGAATCGTACAAGGCAAGTGCCGGTCTGGATTGGCCGAAGGTTTTCCGACCCGAAAATTTGGCGTAAATTCTCTGAACTCATCCGAAATCGACCGGCACCGGGTATGCGTGCCGTTCTCAGCCTGACGCCGACAGACAGGCTGCTGGAGCGGATGTTACAGGGCCACGACATCATTTACGTCCCGGATGTTACAGGTCACTATAACGGCTTTGCAATTGATCCTGAACTGTTATCCGCGCGCATTGCAACCGGCGATTTTCAAAGCAAATCTCCCATCACCATGTCGGCCGATGGTGGAGTTATTACCGTTCGTGGCAAGAGTTATACGTTTCGGGGCTCAAAACAGCGTGGCATTATTCGGCAACTGTATAAAGCATGGCGCAGGGGGGACCCGGTATGCTTGACTGCCGTCGTTCTGGAGGAGGCCGAGTTCAACGATAGCGTCAATACCCTTGCCAAGGCTTTCTCTCGAAGGACGGATTGGCGGGAATTTATTAAGGAAAAAGACGGGCACTGCTGGATATTCCTCTGATTTATCAAAACCAACATGAAAGCCAAACCGCCCCAGTGGCGGTTTTTTTGTTTCTGGCTCCTCATTTTTGCAATTCCTACCTTGAGTCCTGCCTGACGCCTACCCGATTCCTACCCACTGCAATGCCATCCTCTCAGCACATTTTCTCGGACACGCGAAGGAGAGGCCCATGGCTATCAGACACCTCAATCAAATTGAACTTGCCGCGCGCTGGAACATCAGCCCGCGCACCCTTGAACGCTGGCGCTGGCTTGGAGAAGGCCCGGTCTTCATCAAGATGGGCGGGCGCGTTGTCTACCGGCTGGAAGACGTGGAGGCCTATGAACAGGCGCAGGCGCGGCAGTCCACCTGCGAAACCGCAGGCATGGACCAGAAAGCGATGGGGACAGCGTCATGAACATTCCCAGACGCATCCATCCTTCCGAACTCCCCGAAATGGACATCGATGACATTGTCTCGCTCCCGGTGGAAGAACTGGCCGCATTGCAGGAAGACGTCAACAAGTGGCGGATTGAAACCAATCAGTGGAAGGGCATTGTCGAGTCTGCGCTTGAGATACGTTTCGGTCAACGCGCCCGGGGTGTTCGCGCTTATTGCGGCAAGATAACCGGCACCGTTCATTTTGACGATGGTCCGGTGACGATCACTGCCAATCTGCCAAAACGGGTCAAGTGGGACCAGTGGAAACTCGCCAGCATCACAGAGACCATCCGCAACGAGTGGGGGGAGGATCCAGCGCAGTATGTGAAGACCGAACTGAAGGTCTCCGAATCTGCCTATACATCCTGGCCTGATGTCATTCGCAAACTGTTTGAACCGGCCCGCACGCTGGAAACCGGCAAAGCCTCCTATCGGATCGAACTCAAGGGGGACCGGTGATGGCTATTTCTCTTGAATCTCTCAAGCGCAGCACGGCGATTTCCACACCGCGCATTCTGGTTCACGGTGTTGCCGGTGTTGGCAAGAGCACCTTCGCCGCCGCAGCGCCAGACCCGGTGTTCATCCTTACCGAGGACGGGCTTGGCACCCTTGATGTTCAGCACTTCCCGCTGGCCCGGACATTCGATGAGGTCATGGAGGCGCTGGCCGTTCTCTACACCGATGACCATCCGTTCAGGACCCTGGTGATCGACAGCGTCGACTGGCTGGAACCTCTGGTCTGGAGAAAGGCCTGCAAGCAGCATGGATGGTCGTCCATCGAGGACGCCGGATATGGCAAGGGCTATGTGGCCGCACTCGATATCTGGCGGCAATATATGGACGGGCTCGATGCGCTTCGGAACGACAAGGCAATGACGGTCATCCAGATCGCCCATACCGACATCAAGCGTTTCGACAGTCCCGAGCACGAACCTTACGACCGCTATGTGATCAAGCTGCACGCCCGGGCCGCGGCGCTGCTGCAGGAGCACTCCGATGTGGTGCTGTTCGCCAATTACCGCATCAACACGGTGAAAAGCGATGTCGGTTTCAATCGCAAGGTGACGCGGGGCTTAAGCTCCGGGGAGCGTGTTCTTTATACCTGCGAGCGCCCCGCCTTTCTCGCCAAGAACCGCTACGGGCTGCCCGACACGCTGCCGCTTGAATGGAAGGCATTCGCCGAAGCGATGCCCGGCGCCAACTCCCAACCCACTCAGAACTGAAAAGGAATATTCCCATGGCCAATCTCGGCAATACATTCGACGCCACCACCGTTGACCCCCTCAAACCCCATGATGTCCTGCCGCCCGGCCGCTATGCCGTGCAAATCGTCGACAGCGAAATGCGCGTGACGAAAGATGGCATGGGCCAGTATCTGTGGCTGGAACTGGACGTGCTGGAAGGCGAATATGCAGGTCGCAAGCTGTTTGACCGGCTCAATCTGATCAACAACAACCCGACGGCGGTCGAGATCGCCCAGCGCACCTTGAGCTCTATCTGCCATGCCGTGGGCCGCATGCAGGTCGCCGACAGCCAGGAACTGCATCTTGTTCCGATGGTTGCCGATGTGAAGGTCAAGCCGCCGCAAAACGGATATGGCGAGAGCAACACCCTGCGCTATCTGCCACTTGAGCAACAACCAGACACCCGGCCCGCCACGGCTCCGACACAGATGGCGGCGTCTGCTCCGGCCACGCCGCCACAAGCCGTTTCCACGCCAGCACCCCCGGCCACCGGCAATGCCAGTGCCACGCCACCCTGGAAACGGACGTCCTGATCGAGGTGTTGCCGTGAGTGTTTTCAGACATAACGCCCCTGGTAGAGCCGGTCTGCCTCCGACAAGGCAGGCCTGCCGGGAACGGATTGACCAGTTGCGTGACGATATTGCCGCCATCAAGGCCCAGATCGCGGCGGCTGATCTGGAAAGGCAGCGGAAACACGGAACCATGGATGCCCGCTGGTTCCACCGAGCGAGGACGGCTTTGCGGCACAAACAGCGCGAGGTGGCCAAACTCTCGGGCCACATGGCCACGCTGCCAAAAGACAGCCCGGACCGCTCTGCCTTCAAGGACTGCCTGATCGAGGTTCTGCGAACCCGTTTCGATGATGCCAAATGGCGCGCGGTGCTCGATGAGGCCCGCCGCATTCATGAAGAAAGGGGGCAAGTCTGATGGCCGCTCTGCCGCCTCCGCCAACACCAACCCTGTCGGCCATTTATGCCGCTTATGAAGCTGATACACCCGACAGTTTCCGCGAGCACCTCGGCGCTTCGATCATCGGAAAGGAATGCTTGCGCGCTCTTTGGTATGATTTCCGTTGGGCTTTGCGCGAGCTGTTCCCGGGTCGCATGCTGCGCCTGTTCGAAACCGGGCAACTGGAAGAGGCCCGGCTCGTGCGCAATCTGCGACGTACCGGCGCCACTGTTCTCGACGTAGACCCTGAAACCGGACGCCAATGGCGTGTCGAAGCCCATGGCGGACATTTTGGCGGTTCGTTTGATGGCGTCGCCATCGGCCTGCTGGAGGCCCCGAAAACCTGGCACCTGCTTGAGTTCAAGACCCATTCGGCAAAGTCCTTTGCCGAACTGAAGCGTGATGGCGTGGTCAAGTCAAAACCGCAACACGCAGCCCAGATGCAGGTCTATATGCATCTCGCAGGGCTTGCCCGCGCCATGTATTGGCGGTCTGCAAGAACACCGACGAACTCCATATCGAGCGGCTGAAAGCCGATCGCGCAACCGGTGAGCAACTGCTTGCCAAAGCCAAATCGGTAATATTCGCTGCAAGACCCAGCCCGCGCATCTCGGATGATCCTGCCTGGTGGCAATGCCGCCTGTGTACGTACAACAGACTTTGCCATGGCGCCCCTTTGGCCGAATTCAACTGCCGGACCTGCCTGCATGCAACACCTGTTGATGGTGGCTGGCAGTGCGCGCGCCATGACAGGATGCTGTCTGCCGGAAAACAACGGCAAGGCTGCGCCAGCCATCTCTTTATCCCCGATCTCGTGCCCGGTGAGCAGATTGATGCCGGTGATGATCACGTCCTCTATCGTATGCCGGACGGAACGCTCTGGCGGGACGGTGTATCATGACCATCACCCTTCGTCCCTATCAGCGCGCCGCCATTGACGGCATCTACCGGTATTTCGAGAACGCACGGGGCTGTCCGCTCATCGTCATCCCGACGGCTGGCGGCAAGTCCCTTGTCATGGCCTGGTTCATCAAGGAAGTCATGGAACAATGGCCCGGCCAGCGCATTCTCGTCCTCACCCATGTGCGCGAACTGATTGCCCAGGATTTTGAAGAACTCGTCCGCCTGTGGCCGCTGGCACCGGCAGGTATCTATTCGGCTGGCCTTGGCCAGCGCGATATCGATGCCCACATTCTGTTCGCCGGTATCCAGTCGGTTCACAAGCGCGCTTACGAGATCCAGCAATGCGATCTGGTGCTGGTCGACGAGGCCCATCTCATTCCGCGCCGGTCAGGCACCATGTACCGGCGGTTCCTCACCGATCTCAAACGCATCAACCCGCATTTGAAGATCATCGGCTTTACCGCCACGCCTTACAGGCTCGACAGCGGCATGCTGCATGAGGGCAAGGATGCGTTGTTCAATGATATTGCCTACGAGATATCCGTTCGCGATCTTGTCGACCAAGGCTATCTGGCGCCGCTGATCAGCAAGCAGACGGACACCCGGCTCGATGTAACCGGCGTTGGCACACGCGGCGGCGAATTCATTGCCGGACAGCTGGAAGCCGCCGTCGACAAGGATCCGGTCACCCGGGCCGCCGTTGACGAGATCATCGCATTTGGCAAGACACGAAAGTCATGGCTGGCCTTTTGCTCCGGTGTCAGTCATGCTCGCCATGTGCGCGACGCCATCCGTGAACGCGGGTTTTCCTGCGAGTGCATCTTCGGTGATACCCCAAAGGCCGAGCGCGACGATATCGTTGCCCGCTTCAAGAAGGGCGAAATTCGCGCCCTTGCCTCCATGGGCGTGCTGACAACCGGGTTCAATGCGCCAGCCGTCGATCTCATCGCCATGCTCCGCCCGACAAAGTCCACCGGGCTTTATGTCCAGATCGCCGGTCGCGGCACGCGCCTGGCGCCGGGCAAGGACAACTGCCTTGTTCTCGATTTTGCCGGAAACGTTGCCCGTCACGGCCCGATCGATGCGATCAATCCCAAAAAGCCCGGCAAGGGCGACGGAGATGCCCCCATCAAGATCTGTCCCGAGTGCCAGACCATCAATTACGCCGGTGTGCGCAACTGCATCGAATGCGACCATGAATTCCCGCCGCCCGAGATCAAGATCAAGCCGAAGGCAACAACGCGCGCCATCATGACCAATGGCAAGCCGCAATGGATCGAGGTCACGGGCGTTACGTTCCACGCCCATGAAAAACCCGGCAAGCCGCCATCGATGCGGGTGGAATACCAGTGCGGCATGGTTCGCCACCGTGAATGGGTCTGTCTGGAGCATACCGGCTATGCCCGCCAAAAGGCCGTGCAGTGGTGGCTACGGCGGGCTCCTGGCACGCGTGTTCCCGCCACCATTGCCGAGGCGATTGAGCGCACCGGCGAGCTGAGTGTTCCCATCCGCATCTCTGTTCGCCCCGATGGCCGTTACACCCGGATTACCGCATACGAGTTTGCCCCATGCCCTGCACCATCTGCCGCCGCGAGCCGAAAGGCTTTGGCTTCATCCCCCGCCTTGCCGGACGCCCGGGAAAACCGGCCCGTTTCTGCTCGATGCACTGTCTCAACCTTTACAACCGGAGAACGGCCATGATCGATCCCACACCCAACGAGCAGAATGCCATGACCCATGCCGGCGAACTGGGCGGTGAATATCTTGATTCCATCGCCAAAAGCGACCTTGCCACGCTCAGCCTGGAGGAATGGCGCACCTTCATCGAGGTAATTGTCACTGGTTATTGCGATCACTTGCGCGATCTGGCCGCACGCGACGACGAGCACATCAGGGCCATGCAGGAAAGGGCTCCGTTCTGATGGCCGTGCTGCAGGAGACAGACTTCATGGCGCGGTTTGGCGCCCGGCTGGCGGACAGCGGCTTTCCCGTCATACCCATCATGCCGGGAGCCAAGAAGCCGGGCCGTTACCTGGGCGGCGAATGGCGCGATTATCCAGGCTGGACCCGCCATTGCAAACGCGCAACAACGGAAAACGAGATCGGGATATGGTCCACCTGGCCCGGCTGCGGCATCGGTATCGCCGGTGGCATGGTGGCCGGTGTCGATATTGATATTGTGACCGATCCGGAACTGGCGATCGGAATTGAAAAACTGGCCCGCGAGCGTCTTGGTGATACGCCTGCCATACGCATCGGCCTGCCGCCAAAGCGGCTTTTGGTCTATCGCACCAGTACCCCCTTCAAGGGTATTCGCCGCCAGCCCGTCGAGATCCTGTGCGAGGGCCAGCAGTTCGTGGCCTACGCCATTCATCCCGGTACCGGTCGTCCCTATGAATGGCCCGAGGAACCGCTTGCCGATCTCGATATTGGCAGCCTTCCGGAAATCACGGCGGAGCAGGTACGCGCGTTCGTGGATGAAGCCTGGCAGATGATACCGGAAAACTTGCGGCCATCGCGCCTTTCAAATAGCCATGGAAATGCCTGCCCGGCAATGCTTCCCGTCCACGGTGATCAGCGCGGTACGCGCCAGGCCATCGAGCAGGCGCTGTGTCATATCCCCAATGATGATCTTGACTATGATTCCTGGGTTCGCATCGGCATGGCGCTCAAGGGTGCGCTTGGTGAAGATGGCGCTGGTCCGTTCTCGCGCTGGTCGGCGCAATCGGTGAAAAACATCCCGGAAATGACAATGAAAGCCTGGGCGAGTTTCCGGCCCACCTCCATTGGCGCGGGCACCATCTATCACCATGCCATGGAGCGTGGCTGGAAGCCGGATGCAGGCCTTGTTCTCAACGGCGCCCATGAACAGCAACACCCCCACCCGGCGCAATCGCTGCTGAACCAGTTGACGGTCAGAATACCGGAGCCAGAGTCTCAATCGCCCGAGCCTGCCACTCCCATGCCCTCGCTCGATCCGTCCATCCTTGGCGGTGTGCTGGGTGACATGGTGGCCTACATGATCAAGACCGCCCGCAGGCCACAGCCAATTCTCGCTGTTGGCGCCAGCCTGTGCGCGCTTGGCGCTCTCATGGGCCGCAAATATCGCAACCACACCAATTTGCGCACCAACCTCTATTTCACCGGTATCGCCGATAGCGGTTCGGGCAAGAACCATGCCCGCGAGGTCATCAATGAGCTGTTCGTCGAGGCGGGACTAGGAAATTATCTGGGCGGCAACAAGATCGCTTCCGGGTCCGGACTGCTTACCGCTCTGCATCGCCAGCCCGCGATCCTGTTCCAGCTCGACGAATTCGGCATGCTGCTGGCGGCCGCTGCTGATCGCAAGCGCAGCCCGCGCCATATTACCGAGATCCTTGACAATATGACCGAACTCTACACGGCGGCGGGTGGCATCTTCCTTGGCGCCGAATACGCCAACCGGGATGGCAAGAACGAGCGCCGCGACATCAACCAGCCTTGCCTGAGCGTCTATGGCACCACCACGCCGCTGCACTTCTGGAACGCCCTGCAATCGGCCAATGTCGCTGATGGTTCACTGGCCCGCTTCATCATTGTGCGCACGACCCATGACTATCCGGAAGAAAACGAGGCCGCCGGTATCCGTCGCTCACCGCTCGCGCTCCTGAAATCCCTGCAACTCATTGCCTCTGGTGGCGGGCATCAGCCGAAAGGCAATCTGGCCGGCAAGACCGCGGGGCCGGTCACTGGCGTTGATCCCCTGACCGTGCAGATGGATGCACAGGCCCGGGACAGGTTCCGCGCACTGGGAAAGGAAATCACCGGCCAGCTGCGCGAGGCCCGGGGCACGCCCTTTACATCCATTCTCGCCCGCATATCTGAAACGCCGCCAAGGTTGCCCTCGTCAAGGCCGTCTCCCTCGATCCGGTCTCACCGCTCATCCGTGATGCGGATGCCGAATGGGCCATCGCCTTTGTCCGCCATTGCGCGGAAAACACCATGATCGAGGTTGAGCGCAATGTTGCCGACAACGAGACCGAGCGCAATCACAAGCGCCTCATGGAGGTTATCCGCGGCGCCAGCAAAGCAGGAATAACCAAGAACAATCTCATCCGCCGCACCCAGTTCCTTGACAAGCGCCAGCGCGATGAAATCGTCGCAACCCTGATCGAAGCCGGGATGATCACTTCCATGGTGCGTCCCAGCGGCACAAAGCCCGCCATGATCTATCAAATTGTGGAGGAGCAAGGCTGATGACCGGCGAATTCCTCAAAATACCCGAATTCCTCAAAATGTTCAGGTTTTTGCTAAGTCATTGGCAAAACAGGTGTAAATTCGAATTCCTCAATTTCCTCAATTCTTCACGCGAGGTATGTGCGTACGTACGGGATTGTCTGGCAACATACCTTGTTGAGGAATTTGAGGAATTGAGGAATCTATATTTTTTTATTATAAATCAGATAGATAGTATTCTCAGGGGTAGCTTGATCTTTCTTGATGTTTTTGAGGAATTCAAATTCAGCCGATTTTGTCGGCTTTCCCTACCAGACCATACCGCATTCGCCCTTCCAGGACCGGGCGAGCATGCCGTCCCTGACCGGATACCGCATGCCCGCCCGCTCCATCCCCAAAAATGGAGGACGACATGCACGTCTCGTCTGCCTTACCCAAAACAGAAAACAATCTGGCTTTGGCCGGACATCAACCTGACCGGCCTTCCATCCTGGCCCTTGATCTTGGTACTCGTACCGGCTGTGCCATGCGGACCATGAGCGGACAGGTGGTCTCCGGCACCCATGACTTCCGGCCACGCCGCTTCGAGGGCGGCGGCATGCGCTATCTGCGTTTTACCGGCTGGCTCACCGAACTGGCCACACATGCCCACGGCATCCAGCGGGTGGTCTTCGAAGAGGTCCGCCGTCATGCCGGGACTGACGCGGCCCACATCTACGGAGGATTTTTGGCCACCCTGGCATCGTGGTGCGAGGAGCATGAGGTTCCTTACGAGGGCGTGCCGGTTGGCACCATCAAGCGCCATGTCACCGGTAAGGGCAATGCCAGCAAGCAGCAGGTGATTGCCGCCATCAAGGCACGCGGCTTCAACCCGGTCGATGACAACGAGGCCGATGCGCTGGCCATCCTGCTGTGGGCCATGGAGCCCTGGGGAGGTGCACGATGAACGGCGAAGCCATGCTCAAGGAAGCCACCCGCATCGTCACCGCCCGCCGCAAGGCTTACGGCGATGCTACCTCCCTGTTCGACCAGATCGCCCGGCGCTGGTCCCTGACGCTGGGCACGGAGGTCACCACCGCACAGGTGGCGCTGTGCCTGATCGATCTCAAACTGGCCCGGCTGACCACCGACCACGCCCATGCCGACAGCATCATGGACGTTGCCGGTTACGCGGCCTGTCTGGCGGAGGTGACGTCATGAGGATGGTCTCGGCAATCTACGGACAGAAGCGCCGCAATCCGGATGAGGTCAAGCGGGATGGCTGGCGTGAGCAGGGCATCCTTGCGGTCTCGGTGGAAGACCACCGCCTCACCTGGCCCGAACGGGAACTGGTGCGCCAGCTGGGCGAGAGGCTCTATGGCAGGCGCGGACAGCGCCGGGAGGTGAACCATGGCTGACAATCACTGGACACCGCTCAAGGTTGAGGCCCGGATGGAAGAGGCAGCCTCGGTCATGCGCCGCCTGCCAGAGGTCAGGGTGCGCGGCTACTTCAACACCTGGCCCACCATCATGCCTGAGTTCTCCGATCTGGTCGGGCGCATGCCCCGGCCCATGAAGCTGCCACCACCATCGCCTGCCGCCATCACCCGCTGCGAGAAGGCCATGGAGTGGCTGTGGTGGCTGAAGCCTGACGATGCCCGCATCGTCTGGATGCGGGCCGAGAACAAGCCGTGGAAGGTTGTCTGCCGTCAGGTGGGCCTTTCCCGTACCTGTGCGTGGGAGCACTGGGTGGTGGCCCTGTGCATCATCACCCTCAAGCTCAACAACCAGCGTATTCCGAAGCATTCCTACCGGTTGAAAGCCCTGGCGCGGGCAATGCGAAAGGCTTCGTAATGTGTCAGGCGAACATCTTGGTTGCTGACAGATCAGGCGGGATAGGCTATCAATCCGGGCAGGCTCGCGAGAGATGCGCGGGGGGACAGGAACTGCGGTATTTGTTCGTGTCAGGTGATCTTGTATTGTGCGCCAAAATGGCTTACATTAGGCGCAGTTGAATTGGAGACAGGATCATGCCGAGCATACAGGATACGAAAACCGAGCGCGTTCAGGTCAGGATTGATGCTGACGCCAAGAGGATGCTCAAGCGCGCCGCCGCTCTTGCCAACACAAGCGTCTCGGCATTTGTCGTGAGCAGCGCTCTGGATGCCGCCGGACGTTTGATCCAGGAACGCGAACGTCTGGTTCTGAGCGACAGGGACTGGGATGTGTTCTCCCGGGCCATCCTCGATCCGCCCGAACCCAACGACGCCATGCGGGAAGCCTTTGCCGCCCATGAGCGCCTGATAGCACGGACGGCTGGCGGGTGAGCTTTGTCATTGAACCTCTGGAGCGTCATCATGATCGCTCCGCCTTTGCATGCGGCTCCGATGCGCTCGACAATTACATCCGCAAGCAGGCATCGCAGGACATCCGCCGGCGTGTTGCGCGGGTGTTTGTGGCGTTGCCAGAAGGCGAGGAAACCCTGGCCGGGTTTTACACGTTGAGCGCAGGCAGTATCGAACGCTCATCGCTTCCGCCTGACAAGGCAAAACGCCTGCCACGCTATCCCGTGCCGGTTGCACGCATTGGCCGTCTTGCGGTGGATCGTGCATGGGCGGGACAGGGATTGGGCACGGCACTGCTGGCCGATGCATTCAAACGTATCATCCGCGCCAGCGATGCTCTGGCGGTGTATGCTGTTATCGTCGATGCCAAGGACGAACAGGCACAGCACTTTTATGAACGGTTCGGGTTCCAGCTCCTGCCTGACACCGGACGTTGCCTGATCTATCCATTGTCAAAGGCCGTGAGCGATCTGGTGTGAACAAACCTGCGGCGCAGGGCGGCGGACAACCGGATCAATCAGCGAAAGAATGCGAAAGATGTTAGGCGAACACATTCGGGCGAGACTTGGGTGTCAGGATTTGCTATATTGCCTGCATCGGGACAGTTGAACCGGGAAGGACAAACGGGTCCTTCCGGGGCGAAAACGTATGCGGGCGGGGGCAGCGCAGGGCTTTTCCAGCGACAGCCGAAAAAACTAAGTTGACAGTTACAGGTGACAAAACGATCAAGGTCCCGGATTTGCTAAAGTTTTCTGTCAACGCACCCCTTTCCTGAGGTGACAAAATCCGGTTGACACTGGCCCTTGAGTTGACAAACAGCAGCGATTGACAATTTCACACCGCCCTGAAATTTCCGGGCGGTTTTTTCATGCCCGGTTCCGGGCTCCAGATATCATCTTGTGGAACCATATTCCTTCAACATTCTGTCCCTGTGCACCGGCGCCGGGGGGCTCGACCTCGGATTGCGGCTGGCGCAGCGAACTGCTCGCACAGTCTGCTATGTGGAAATCGAAGCCCATGCCTGCGAAGTCCTGGTTACGCGCATGGAAGAGGCATGCCTGGATGACGCGCCTTTATGGACGGATCTTGGAACATTCGATGGCCGCCCGTGGCGTGGCCTCGTGGATTGCCTCATTGGCGGCTACCCGTGCCAGCCGTTCTCCATCGCCGGACAACGCAAGGGCGCGGACGATCCCCGGCACCTGTGGCCGCACTTTGCCCGCATCATCGGCGAGTGCGAACCCGAGTGGGTGTTTCTGGAAAACGTCGCCAATCACCTCAACGTCGGATATCGGCAAGTCAGAGAAGAACTGGAAGAACTGGGCTACCGAGTTACGGAAGGATTGTTCACTGCGGCGGAAGTTGGCGCACCG
>JALXEI010000110.1 GCA_027069645.1 Hyphomicrobiales bacterium | reverse complement strand
CGGCTCAAGGATAATGTCGCGCGCCGATGTTCCCATCATCTGCAACTGTTCGGCAATGATAAAGCGGTGATCATTATTGGCCAGAACGGAGACATCGGTAAAGGCGGGGCCGTCGAGGCGTTTGACTGTTTGTTGCAGCAAACTGTCCTCCCCGATCAGCTTCAAAAACTGTTTGGGATAGGATTTGCGCGACAGGGGCCACAGGCGGGTCCCGGAACCACCGGATAAAATAAAGGGATGGATGGATTGTGTACTGCTGCTGCTCATTGACATCTTTACCTGTTTGACCTGTTGGCGATTGAAATTGCTTATACAGAACAAAAGCAAATGAAATACCAAACAGGCGCAAAAGCTGCAAATGTTGCTAACAAAGGTTTAATGCCGGAATGCAAAAAAGATGACTCACCTTTCTCTTTCGGCCTTGATATTTCGCTTCCCGGACAAGCGACAGCGCTGATCCGGGATCCAGGGACAGCAAAGACGGAACAGGTTGAGAAAACGAACATAAACAACAGCATATCACTTGCGACTCAGGACCCCGGCGCTGCGCTGTCGCTTGTCCGGGGAGCAGGAGGGAGCAGAACCCTGCAAAATACAAAGGCCAGACTTTTTGTGGTCTGGTATAATACGCATTTCTCGCTCTGGATCGCAAAAGAGTGTGACCGGGTGTCAGGCCCTGATCTTCAGATGTCTGGCGAGGCGCAGCCAGGTGTCCGTGACGGTATCCGGGTTCAGTGACAGGCTGGAAATGCCCAGATCGGCCAGCCATTCGGCCAGTTCGGGATAGTCCGAGGGGCCCTGGCCGCAAATGCCGATATATTTGTCCTGTTTGCGACAGGCATCTATGGCCATTTCCATCAGTGCTTTTACAGCCCCGTTGCGCTCGTCAAAACTGTCGGCAACAAGGCCGCTGTCGCGATCGAGACCGAGGGTCAACTGGGTCAGATCGTTGGAGCCGATGGAATAACCGTCGAAATATTGCAGGAATTCATCGGCCAGCAGGGCATTTGACGGGATCTCGCACATCATGATGAGACGCAGGCCGTTTTCTCCCCGTTTGAGGCCGTTTTCGGCCAGCAGGTCAACGACCTTTTTCGCTTCTGTGGGCGTGCGTACAAAGGGGATCATGATCTCCAGATTGGCCAGCCCCATATCCTCGCGCACCCGTTTGACGGCCCGGCATTCCAGCTCGAAGCAGGCGCGGAAATCGTCCGATACATAGCGCGAGGCACCACGAAAGCCGATCATCGGATTTTCCTCGTCGGGTTCATAGCGCTTGCCACCGAGCAGGTTGGCATATTCGTTTGATTTGAAATCCGACAGACGAACGATGACCGGCTTGCCGGAAAAGGCGGCGGCAAGGGTGGACATGCCTTCCACCAGCTTGTCGATGTAAAAATCAACCGGCCCGCCATAGCCGGCAATATGCGTATCAATCTGCGCCCGGATATCCTCGTCCTGGTCGTCATATTCCAGCAGCGCACGGGGATGCATACCAATTGTGTTGCTGACAATAAATTCGAGCCGGGCAAGGCCAACGCCCGCGTTGGGCATCTGGCTGAAGGTAAAGGCGCGTCCCGGATTGCCGACATTCATCATGATTTTTACCGGCAATTGCGGCATGTCGCCGGTTGCCGAACGCAGAATGTCGAATTTCAGCAGGCCCTCATAGACATGGCCCTCCTCGCCCTCGGCACAGGAAACGGTGGCCCTGATCCCGTCGGCAATGGTCGAGGTGGCGTCGCCACAGCCGACAATCGCCGGAACCCCCAGTTCGCGGGCAATGATCGCTGCATGACAGGTGCGCCCGCCACGATTGGTGACAATGCCGGCGGCGCGTTTCATAATCGGTTCCCAGTCGGGGTCGGTCATGTCGGTGACGAGAACGTCAC
>JALXEI010000109.1 GCA_027069645.1 Hyphomicrobiales bacterium | reverse complement strand
ATGGCGCCAAGAAAGTCTCGTCTGTTTCGATTGTGTAACATGAGAAAACGGATCCTGTTCAGCAGGCGTTACGATTATGTAACGCAATTTGAGCTTTTAACCCTTTACGTTTCGAAAAGGTAACACAAGCTCTTTTCAGATGCCAGTAGCATATTGCCGCATTCTGATTTTTGCTTAATATTTTTATATGGTTACGTCATTTTATACTGATTGGCGTAATCCTTGCTACGTCTCGATTGCAAGAGTTAACACATGTTGTGAATGCGCTCCCGGCAGGCTTTCAGGGGGCTTGCGCGGATGTGTTTGAGCATTTGATCAATTTATCCGTTTGATCTTGAAGGAGACATGACACATGAAAGAAGGACATGATATTTCCCGCCGGGACATTCTCATTTCTCTCGGCAGCGGTTCGGCAGCCATGGCGGTGGCCACAAGCCCCGCTGCGGCCGCGACAACCGCACGGCCAACCCATTACGCCATGGTTATCGACACCAGACGATGTGTCGGTTGTCATGCCTGTTCGGTTGCGTGCAAGACTGAAAATGATGTTCCTCTCGGGGTGACGAGGTCGTGGGTCGAGTATATCGAAAAGGGAATCTATCCCAATGTAACCCGGCATTTTCTGCCGCGATTGTGCAACCATTGCTCCGAGCCCCAATGCGTCAAGGTTTGCCCGACCGGGGCGACATACAAGCGCAAGGAGGACGGTATTGTTGTCGTCGATGCGGATGTCTGTATCGGTTGCAAATACTGTATTCAGGCCTGCCCCTATGACGCCCGTTTTATCAATCCGCGCACCGGAACAGCGGATAAATGCGATTTCTGCCTTCACCGGGTCAAGGAAGGCATTGCTCCGGCCTGCGTCAATACCTGTCAGGGCAAGGCCCGCATCTTTGGCGACATGAACGATCCCAACTCGGAAGTTGCCAAACTCATCGAGACTGAAGCGGTAACGGTCTTGCGCTCGGAAATGGGGACAAAACCCAATGTTTACTACATCGCGGCCGATCACGCCGACGCCAATGAAAAGCGCTTTGATGACCAGTACATTGACGTGACCACATTCCGCAAGGCGAAAGAAAGGAGATAAAATCATGTATGAGACCCATTGGGGACTTCCTGTCATCAGCTATCTTTTCCTCGCCGGTCTGGGTGCTGGCGCTCTCACCGTCAGCGCTTCGGTACTGCTGCGCGGCGGCGGCGGCGGATTTGGCGGCCGACATTTCCAGATCGCCCGCTATGGCGCCCTGCTGGCCCCGCTGCCGCTGATTATCGGCACGGCGATGATTGTTCTTGAACTGGGCACCTTTCAGGCGGCCCTTGAAAACGGCGAATTCCTGAAACTGTTCCGCTGGATCAATCTGTTCCTCACCGTCAATCTTTCACCGATGAATATCGGCTCCTGGGCGCTGGCGCTGTGCATTATCGTCTCGCTCGTTTACGCCTATACGTTCCTGTCTTCGGGCGCTGGCGTTGATGATGACAAGGCGGGGTTGCGCCGCAAGCTGGCCTGGATCAGCGTGCCGCTTGGCATCATTGTTGCCATTTACACCGGTGTACTGCTGGGCGCCATGCCTTCACGTCCGTTCTGGAATTCGCCGGTTCTGGCGCTGCTGTTTCTTGTCTCGGCCCTTTCCACGGGGGTGGCCGGAATTTTGATCCTGAAGGCCATTTTCGGCCATGGCGACGATGTTGAAAGCTCAGAACAAGATCAAAGCGAATATCTGCTCACTTCATCGGACCTTCTGTTGCTTTGCTTTTAGGTGCTCGCCATATTCCTGTTCCTGATGTTCGCCAATCTGACCATTGGCGCACCGGCGGCCGCAATCTCGGTCATTCTGCCCGGTGGCTCTCTGGCGCTGGCCTTCTGGGGCGGCGTTGTGGTGCTTGGACTTTTG
>JALXEI010000108.1 GCA_027069645.1 Hyphomicrobiales bacterium | reverse complement strand
CCCTTTACGCTTGATCCACGTGATCCCGTTATGTATTTCATCCAGCGCCTGCGCGACGAAGCGCATCGTTTCGCCATTGGCACCCATCGGGCGCGGCGCAAGAAGAGCATGGCCCGAAACCCGCTTGATGATGTGCCGGGCATCGGAGCACAGCGCAAGAAGGCGCTGTTGCAGCATTTTGGATCGGCGAAAGCGGTCAGCGGTGCATCTGTACGTGATCTTGCACAGGTTGAAGGCATATCGGCGAAAATGGCACAGAACATCTATGACTTTTTTCACGAAGGAGGCGAAGGGTGATTTCCGGGCATTAGGGTTTTGCTCACCCTGATTTGAACAAGGGAGGCTGGACGGCGGAACAGGCTGCGTATATTTGTCATATGTTAAAGGCGCAGGCCTATAGTGGGGATAAATGTTGCAGGTTACCGTTGTTCACAGCAGCGGGAGAAACCTGGCCAAAGTGGTTGACATTGCGGACTGACAGGTATGATCTGTTGTTATTTATCAGCGGGATCGATTTGATTAAATGGAAAGAACAGCTTCAACCGATATGTTGTACAGTATACCCAATATACTGACCTATCTGCGGATTTTGGCCGTGCCGCTGCTGGCGGCGTGTTTCTATCTTGACGGGGATATGGCCAACTGGCTGGCGTTGCTGATTTTCATTCTGGCCGCTGTTACCGACTTTTTTGATGGTTATCTGGCGCGTGCCTGGGATCAGCAATCCTCGCTGGGGCGTATGCTTGATCCGATTGCAGACAAGCTTCTGGTTTCTGTTGTTTTGTTGATGCTGGTCCATAGCGGCACGATTTCCGGGCTGCATGTGTGGGCTGCCATTATCATTTTATGTCGCGAAATACTGGTATCGGGCCTGCGTGAATTTCTGGCTGAATTGCAGGTGACCGTACATGTCACCCAACTGGCCAAACTGAAAACCACCGGTCAGATGGTGGCGCTGGGATTTTTGCTGGCTGGTGGTGCCGGCGACAAAATCTTTGCCTTTACCAGCCAGTTGGGCCTGGCTCTGCTCTGGACGGCTGCTCTTTTGACCATCTATACAGGCTATGACTATTTCCGTGTTGGAATCAATCACGTCATCAATTCCGGCAATTGATGATGTGATTGTGTAGCGGACTATGGACCGGTATTTCCCAGATAATGCAGGGCAACCTTGCGGCTGTGCGGCTGTGCGCGGTGCTCAAGGACAAATACACCCTGCCAGGTGCCAAGGGCGAGTCGTCCGTCATTGACAGGAATGGCCAGGTGACTTTGTGTCAGCATGCTTTTGATATGTGAAGGCATATCATCGGGGCCTTCGCTGGAATGGCGATAGTCGGGGCGTTGCGGGGCCAGACGGTCAAGGACATCCATCAAATCCTGTTCAACGGTCGGGTCGGCATTCTCCTGAACGATCAGGGAAGCGGAGGTATGCTTTATGAACAGGGTCAACAGACCATCCGTTGCCCCGATTTCTGCCAGCCATTGGTTCAACGGCCGATTGATCTCGAAAAAGCCTTTTCCGGTTGTTTTTACTTCAAGGGTATGGAGGGTCTGGGTCAGTTTCATAGTCTGTTCTGTTCCGGAAGGATTAAACCGCATTTCTCACCAAATCGGGTGGGTCAATGGTATGAAAAAGATGACAGAGTATACCGGGACGCTTGCCCTATAGCAGCATACTTTATTCCGGCCAGCTACAGCGGGACTTCTTCATCCTGTTTTTTTTCTTTTTTCAGATCTTCCACCATACCTTTGAACCGATGCAGCAATCTTTCCATGAAATCCATTGCCTTGTCGACATCCTCCTCGCTGGGAATATCGATTTTGCCGCCTTCTCCAGGCATTGCTCCGCGTTGGGCCTCCTTCAACTGGGCCCGCAATTGCGCATTTTCCTCTTCCAGCTCCCTGATACGGCTGCGACTGTTCCGGTCATTGCTGTCGACACTGTTGCATGACCAGCCTTTCGGGGAACGACTGCAAAGGGATACGGCGCCGGTTCTTGTATCCAGTTTGAGAATGCCGTCTTTGGTCGGGGTCATGGTATAGCGCCCGTTTTCCGCACTTGCGGGGTCCGAAAAGACAAAAAGGGTGCCAGCCACCATGATCGTCAGGACGGTCTGTTTCATCGGGGAAATGATTCCGGGCATGGTTTACTCCAGTTATATGCGTAGTGTTCAACAGCGAATCCGGCCGGATTGGTTGTTCAGTATCATTTGGAGAGTATATGGGGAATCCGGTTGCGATTTCAAAGTTAATCATTCATCGCGTTGGTGTTGCGCTCGAAAGGCCCTGCCCAGGGGCGTTATGGTATTGATTTCGAGGAGTGATTGACCTTGTTCCAGGTGTCGGGTTAACGATTTTTTCACCCTGATCGTCAAGAGTGTGAAAACGGTCCGCAATGTTCATCGTGCCGGACTTTTCGCGCGTATTTGCGATGGAAAGACGATGAGTTCCCTGTTTGCAACGGTTCGGGCTAGCGGACACACAGTGTCAAGGGACCGGGCTGTAAATTCCTTTCCATGCAAATATAAAATTTGTGCTCAGACCATATGAAATATGGTTCGTAAGGAGGGCGTTGTGGCTCAATCCGGCGATAGCAAGAAGCAAAACGGGAATGAACAAACCGGCGCAATTGATGCCGAGCAGATACTGGATCGAATCATCGAACATATGGAAAGCGATAATGGCGTTGCAGAGCCCCCCGTTGCTACAGACGAGAATGAGCTTTCGTCCGGAGATGGTGAAACAGCAGCAAAATCCCCGGTCAAACCGGATTTCACCGATATCGAGCAGAGAGCTGCGCGCCTCGCCAGTATGCTAGGAGGGGCCGGTTTGTCTTTCAATGAAGGAGCCAAAAGGCATCTCGCTCTTCCTGTTGATGAGGACGAACATGGGACGAAGATAGCAAGGATCGAAGCTTCGATACACAGCGATGATCTGCATATGGATCAATCTGCAATGGTCCGGGACGGTGTGGATGATCTCGTCGGAAGAGGTCCCGAAGTCTCGGTTGAAACGGAGCAGGCGAAGCATGTTCAGGCCTGGGAGGCTGATGCGCTGGAAGATGATAATCCTGAGGCCGTGGACGTGCCGGAGAATGCGGAGATTTCACAGGCTGAAGAAACAGTTCCTGTGGAGAGGGAACAGCACCTTTCATCTGTGGTTGAGGGGCCGTTGGAAAGTGAAAATGTTGCGAATGTCGAACAGGGCGAGGCCCTGGCTTTCGATGATCGCACATCATCAGAGGAAGCTGGTGAGCATAAAACGATAGAGGAGGGGGAGGGGACTGCCGTACCGACCGAACTGACAGTTCGCGATAAGGTGCCTGACTTTCACTCTGAATCCGAAACGACAGAAAAAAACGAGCCCGGGGATGGAAACACCGAAATCATTTCCCGGGATTTGAAAAATATCGAACAGCAGATTGAAGCGCTGTCGATGTCCATGCGTGAGCCAGAGGCGGGAGGGGGTGTTGACCCTGTGGAGGCCGTGTCGGACGAAATGGCGCAAAATACGGCCCTTGAGGAATTGCATTCCCGTGTTTCCTCACTGGAAATTCAAATTGTTCAGTTGCTGGACAGGATAACGACTTCGGAAGAACAGCTTGGTCAAACAATCGGTAAAACCGTGCGGGAAGAAACAAGACAGTCGGTTCATGAAGCTATCGCAGGCTCTGAACTGGTTGAGTCGGTGAAAGCCGAGTTGAAACATCTTGGTGAGGAGCGGCGTCAGCAGGAAGTTCGTATCTCGGACAGTCTGGATGCCTTGCATGATGCGCTTAAGGAACTGGGCGAGCGTGTGAGTGTCGTCGAGAAGGAAAAGCGTACGGCCGCTCCGGCTTCGGATCGTATCCCGAATGCTATGGGAGGGATCGCTTCATCCGTTTTAAGTACGAGAATTCATGAGCCTGAAATGGAACAGTCTCCGGCAGACGAGCTGGATGTGGCAGGTGACAGTGATGAAGGATATATTCGGACGGATTCCCGTGATTCAGAGGCTGTTGTTGAGGAAGAATTGCCCACCTGGCTTGAAGATGCAACCAGTGATCTGCACGGGGAAGACGTCAGCGCAGATCTGGTGCAAGCCGATGTTTTCGCTTCGGATATTCCCTTGTCATCGAAAGAAAGCGAAACTGTCTCCCGGGAGATTCGTGAAAACGGCGAGCCTGTTGAATATCGTGAAACGGCGGGGCAGGCGATACAGGATCAATTGAGGGACAGTTTATCCGGTCTCTCGACTATCGGCAATACCGACTCTCTCGGGGGCAAAACGGATGATCCCGAATTTGCGCCTGATAGGGGGGGGGAAGCAGAAAACCGTGATCAACCGGAGGATCAAAAGGACAATGATTTTCTGAGTGCCGCACGGGCAGCTGCCAGGGCCGCCAATGCGCGGGCGCTTGACAGGCAGGAGGAGCATGCGGGTACCGGCAACGTTTCCGGAGACCCGAAAAACAGTAACTTTCTCGAAGCGATAAGAAAAAAACAGCAGGAGCAATTGCAATCCACCGAGCCGACGGAGAAAGATCTTCCTGAAAATATTCATCGGGGACCGGTCAAATCGGCCACATCGACAAGAAACAGCCTGTTTTCCGATAAGGTAGAAGGGCCTAATTCCCTGTTGATTTTCACTTCTCTCGTTTTGTTTGGTACCAGTGCCCTTCTGCTATACGGGATGTCAAAGAAAACGACCGGTAGCGGATCAGTTGCAACGGTAAATGCGGTGGAAAGCAGAACAGCCCCGCCTCGTGCATTGGCGACCAAACGACCTGATGCGGTTGGGAAATCCCGGCAAAACCGGGGAATGTCCCCGAACCGGGTTCCGGGCCAGGATAAAAGAAAGAACGGGCAACAGTCGCAGTTGCAGGACAACAGTGTCAGGATTGCGAGCAATGAAGAAACCGGGTCGGACACAGGGAGCGACACGCTGACGGATTATGATCGAATGGTTCGGTCACGTATGTCGGATATGGCTCCTGTTCCCTCGTCCATAGAAATTACCGGCGCCTTGTCCGGAGGCAAATCACAAGACCGGACGGGATCACTTTTTGACGAGTATGTCGGTTTTTCGGGTCTCGCTTCCCGCGATACAAAGGGAAAAATCAAGGGGCGGTTGAACAGTCGGGATCCCCTGATGGCTTCCGCCCGAGGGGGAAATGCGCTGGCGCAATATGAAGTTGCCCGTCGTTTTGGAACAGGGGAGGGGGTAAGCAAGAGCCTCGCCATATCTGTAGAATGGTATGAGAAATCGGCCAAAGCGGGATATGCACCGGCGATTTACCGCCTGGCAACAATGTATGAACGCGGCAATGGAGTCGCCAAGAATTACAAGCGCGCCATGCGACTGTATAAAGAAGCTGCCCGCAAGGGAAATATCAAGGCCATGCATAATCTGGCTGTCCTTTATACGGGGGGCAATCTGGGACGCACAGATTACAGCAAGGCGGTAAAATGGTACCGGAGAGCCGCGGAATTTGGTGTACGGGACAGTCAGTTCAATCTTGCTATAATTTATCAAAATGGTCTTGGCGGCAAGGCCGATCTGCCGCAGGCCTACAAGTGGTACAGCCTGGCAGCGGCCCAGGGCGACCTTGAAGCGAAGGACCTTGCTCGGGATGTCGAGGAACAGTTGACCCGTCAGCAGCGAAAGCGCATCAGGCAGGAACTGCGGAACTGGAAACCGAAAACACCCGATCGCAATGCCAATGCCAGGACGGGGACTGACCGGAAAAAAGTGTAACAGGTGTGTCTAAGAGGCCAATTCAAAACTCCTCACTGATTTTATTGGTCTTTTCCAGCCCATTATCGGCGCAAACCGGCTTGAAAGGGACGCCAGCCCCGTTCGGCGCCGGTTTGCTTGATTCTGAACAGGAAAAAACTCAATAAAATCAATCAATGAGCTTTGAACTGGCCTCTAAACGGGAAGGCCTCTTTTTTTGACAGGCTTTCCCCCTTTCTGGCGAATGATGGATCATTTATGAGTCAATGACCTCGACAACGACGTTTCGCCATACCCCTCATGAGAAAATCTCCGGATTCGTCGAACCGGAAAAAAACTCACGAGGCATTCTTTTGTAATGGCTCGTGATCAGAACCGCCGACGGGCAGGATTGAATTGTCGGTTGTGTAAACGGCTGTCAGGCCGGTGTCGAGCCATTCGTTTTCGAGGCGTTTTTTGAGCGAAAACCAGGCCAGAGATGACGCAAGGGTTGCCGGGCGCGGGAAAATTCGCCCCTTGATGAAGAGGTGGTTATTGCTTATTTTACCGGCCGCCAGACACAGGCGGGATTCCTGCCCGTCATCGGCAGGCAGACAGATCTGGCCATCGCGAAACAGGCCACCGGTTTGCCCGTCATGCCATTTGACAGGAATGCATCCGAGCCCCCCGATATTCCAGAGATCAACGAAATCTACACCCCGGGGAGGAGACAGATCACCGGCTGGTTGAAACGTATCACGCTGCACAATGACCAGTTTTTCCGGTAAGGGAAGATTGCTTTTGAGCAACCGGCCGATGACCTGAGCGGGACCTGCAAAATAGCTGTATTTATCCTCTTGTAATTGTGCACTCAATATATCGAACTGAAACGGCTGGTGTAGTGAAAGGCAGCTTCCCGATATTAACCAGGGATAAAGGTGAGCCGTCAGTCCGGGCAGGGAGGAGAGCGGCCAGGCA
>JALXEI010000107.1 GCA_027069645.1 Hyphomicrobiales bacterium | reverse complement strand
CGGGCGCGGATTTCACCACGAAAGAAAATCTGCTTTTGCTCATGGTCATGCCCGGCAATGGCCAGCGCCTTGAGCGCACGATATTTTGAGCTGACATCCGGCCTGACACGGCTAAAAATGCTCTTTACCAGCCCCCCGGGCTCGACAGAGCGAGTCAATTGCAGGCTGTCGAGCCCGGGGGGTTCGGTAAAATGCGCCTGCCGAAAGACCGGCAAGTGGGGAAAAGTCACCCCCTCCAGCGAAAAGGCGCTTTCGGACGTGATGGCGGTAAAATCAGCCGCCTGGTGAAGTTCAGCCCGTGGAAAGCTGGTATAGCCTGCAAAACGGGCCATTGCGAACCGCGCATCCCCGCCGAACGTCGCCCCCTTGAACCACGTCTGGCCGGGAAAGACAAAACCGAAAAAATCAGCATTCTCCTCAAAAGTGACACCGGAAAAATCGGCCCGCGCCGCCTCCAGCCAGTTTCTGGTTGCTTCGTTTTGAGGCTCAAGAACGCCCAGAAACTTCTTCGCAGCCCACTCCCCGGCCTCTTCCAGCTTTTTCCGCGCCGTCCGCATCCCTTCGGCCCATTCATTCCAGGCTTTTCTGCCCTTCCTGTAAAGCGCCAGTGTTTCCTCGCGGTTCATGAGCTTCCCCCTGTTGTGTATTGACAGTGGCGCCAGATTCTAACGCCCGGTTCCCCTTGCTCCAATATAAGGCTTGTAATGACAAAAAACAGTCCCAAAATGCCATCCGGGACAAGGGCGATAAAGACTACTGACGGATGGGGCAAACAAAACCCGTCTGTTATTCGGCCACCGATGGCAGACAATATGCAAAACAAAGCATCGACACTTCATACCGCGCCAAAAAGAGGATCAAGCACGACTTTTTCAGCCTGCTGTTCGGCGTCGAGCTTTCACTCGAACCGGAACGGGTCCACCGCGCCTGTCGCACAGATCGCATCTGTCGCACAGGTCGCACCTGCGCCCACCGGCCCGGCCTGCACCGGAAAGGAAAGCGCCGTACGCAAAGAATGGGAGACGAAAAATTGTAAAACGCCACAAATCATACGCGGCGGCGTAGGCGATGGCTCACTGTTGACCGGTGGAACGTGTTGAACAGGCAACGGTTTTACGCAAGCGCATACGTCAGCTTCAAGGGCGGTTGGTATCACCAGACAGAAACACAGAATTTACAAGCCACTATCGGCCAAGTCTCCAATTTTTCCGACGGGATTTATTGGCGGGAGTGACGGGACTCGAACCCGCGACCTCTGGCGTGACAGGCGAGAGGATTGTTCAATGAAATCAAAGAAAATTGTGACTTTTTCAGTCGCTTTTCCCCCATAACGTCCCATAGGGTTCCATTTGGAGTCACAATTGCCTTTCCGACCACAAACTAAACCGGAACGCTGGCCAACCTCCAATCCGTTTCTCCCCCCTCCCGGCCATACCGGCGACCGCATGAATGGCATTTGCAAAAACGGCGCTGATTGCACTTTTTCCCGAAAATGGCTATTATCACCCTATGGAATCGTGCCGGGGTCATCAGCGGCGACAAGGGGCTTGGCATGAAACTGACGGATATTGTTCAAGAGCTGGTCATTGCCGAAGCGAAAATCACACAATATCTGCTGAACGAAGAACATGACAAAGGCAGACCAAAGGCAAAGTTTTTTCTGGGCGTTGGCTTCCATTCTTCCGACTGGAGAGGGCTTGCCGATGTCCTTGAAACCTTGGCGCGGGAAGAGGAGATAATCGACTCCGAGCAGCGTGAATATGGGGTCTTCTATGGTATTGAAGGCACAATCCCGACACCAAACGGGCAAACGCGCCGGATTCGCACGGTATGGGTGGTCAAGACGCAGGAACAAGCGGCCAATCTTGTTACAGCCTACTCTCGGAGGAAAAAAAGATGATTGACGACCTTGATATCGTCGTA
>JALXEI010000106.1 GCA_027069645.1 Hyphomicrobiales bacterium | reverse complement strand
GCATCGACAAGCCGGACGTGCGCTTTGTTGCCCATTTGAACCTGCCGAAAAACATCGAAGCCTATTATCAGGAAACGGGGCGCGCCGGTCGCGATGGCCTGCCCGCCAGCGCCTGGATGTCCTACGACTTGCAGGACGTGATCATGCTGCGCCAGATGACCGATAGTGGCGATGCTGACGAGATGCAAAAAAAGGTCCTGCACGACAAATTAAACGCCATGCTGGCCCTGTGCGAAACAACCTCCTGTCGCCGCCAGGACATTCTCGCCTATTTCGATGAAGAACTGCCCGAACCCTGCGGCAATTGCGATAATTGCCTCAATCCGCCCGAAACCAGAGATGCCCGCGTTGACGCGCAAAAAGCCCTGTCCTGCGTTTATCGCACCGAACAACGCTTTGGTGTCAACTATCTGATTGACGTGTTGAAGGGCAAGGAAACCGACCGCATTTTGCAGTTTGGCCACAACCGGCAAAGCACTTTTGGCATTGGCAAGGATCTCTCGCAAAATGAATGGCGCGCCGTGTTCCGCCAGCTCATTTCACTGGGTTGCCTTTATGCCGATCAGGAAAATTACGGTTCGCTGAAGCTGACGGAGAAGGCCCGTCCCTGGCTGAAGGGGGAAATGCCTTTTGCCCTGCGCAAAAACATCAAACCGGCGAAAAAGGAAAAGAGTCGCCGTCCGCGTACTGCTGCCAGTGCCCTGCCCTTTGCTGCCCGGCCCCTGTTCGAGGCGCTGCGCGATTTGCGCACCCGGCTGGCGGCCAGACAGAATGTGCCGCCCTATGTGATTTTTTCCGATGCCTCGCTGATGGAAATGGCACAGCGTCGCCCCCTGTCCGATGAAGATTTCCTCAATATCAGCGGCGTTGGCACCAGCAAACTGAAGCGCTATGGCCGCAAATTCATGAAAGTGATTGACAAAATACCGTTCGACGAGCGCCTCGACAACAGATTGTCGGATACCATCAACGAAACCCTGGTCCTGCACCTGGAAGGTCTCACCCCGCCGGACATAGCCAGAAAGCGCGACCTGGCGCTATCGACGGTTTACGAACATTTCGCCGAGGGCATCGAAGCCGGAGTTGTCGAGGCGGCCGGGGTTCTTTCTCTCGACAAGCCCGAACAGGATGAAATTCTTGCCGCCTTTGAAGACACCAACACGCTTGAAGAAGGCAAACTCAAACCCGCCTTCGAGGCGCTGAACGGCCGTTATGACTACGGCATCCTGAAATGCCTGCTGGCCGAAATCGCCTCGTGACTGACAGCCCTGCTCCTGCTTCAGACCATCGACCGGGTCTGTCTTTATCTGTCCTTTTGCACGAATGCCAGCACCAGCGAAACAACCTTCATACTGAGCAAAATGCGGCGATGACCAAGGCGTTCCGTTTCCACAAATTCTGCCTGCGGCCAGCGACGGGCAAGCCAGCGGGCATTTTCGATATCGACTTCCCGGTCGTTCCTGTCATGCACAATAAGCGTCGGCACCGTATATTTCGAGCACATGATATCTTCCCAGTCTTCTCCGTATCTGGCCGCGCTGTATTTGTATTTTTTCCATAAATAGCGCGACAGACGTTCTGCACCACCTTCAGGCAGAGCAATCATTGCAGCATATTTCTCAAGAATCTCCCTGACGCTGGTCGGCGGGGAAAGAAGTACGGCCCTTTCCGTGTCAAGGCCGTTTGAAAGGGATATGAGAATAGCTGCCGCTCCCAGCGAATGGCCGACGATTGTATCAACATGACCAATATCAGCGTTTACCGCCCGGAGACTGTCAGCCCAAACGGGAAGTGACGCATGTTTACCTCGACTATTGCCGTGACCTGTCGCATCGAAGGAAATAACCTGGTAGCCTTTGGCGACAAACGCCTCGATAAATCGCAAAAAACATGTAGCCGTCGCCGTCCAGCCATGTACGAACAGAATAACCGGATCCATGTCGTTCCCCCAGCGATAGGCCGCCAGCTCTGTCCCGTCTTCCGCAATCACGGTAAATTTCCTTGCCACTTCCAGCAAGTCGATTTCATTCTCGCGACGTTTCGAATAGGGTACACGCGTAAACAACCTTTCGGCCAAACGTGTCGCCATTGCTGGCGAAAGCCGACCGGCAAGGGAGAAAAACAGTCTTGTAAATCTCAAAAGCACGGGATTCATCGAACAAGGCCCTTATTGGTTTCCTCAGGAAACTCACTATATAAACCAATAAGTCTCTTAAGGAAACCTTTTAGGACAAAAAATGCAAAGAAGCTCCTTTTCAGATATGCACTGCTCTGTCGCACGCACCCTTGATATTATCGGGGAATGGTGGACCTTGTTGATATTACGTGATGTTTTTTATGGTGTACGCCGTTTCGAAGCGTTTCGCTCTCATCTTGGCATCTCGCGCAAAGTGCTGACCAACCGCCTGCAACGCCTGACCGCAGAAGGCATATTGAAAAAAGTCGCCTATCAGGACAATCCCCTGCGTCATGAATATCGTCTGACGGAAAAGGGCCGCGACCTTTTTCCCGTTTTGCTCAGCCTGATGAAATGGGGGGACCGCTGGCAGACTCGTGGCGAAGATATTCCCGTGGTCTTCGTCCACAGGGATTGTGGACACAAAACCATGCCACAACTGGTTTGTTCACATTGCAAGGGCGAACTGAACGCCCGCAATATGCGACCGACACCCGGTCCCGGGGCCAGCGAAAAGGAGCTGGAAGAGCTGCGCCGGATCAGTGTCAATCCGAAACTTTTTAAGGATAATTCCTAACCCTGCTGCAAACGATCATCGCGACAGAGAAAAAGAACCTTTGCCCTTTTCAGCTTGTCGGAGCCAACCTGGCCGCGTCTGGCGACCGGGACACCATTGCGGTTTTCCAGTTCGAGATACCAGGGAAATGTTTTGCGAAGCTCCCCCACCGACCCGCTGCCCGGGGTGACATCTCCACAAACCTGCACAGGGCCGCCGGGCTTCAAAACAAAGGCATGGATGCCGCGCAAGCGCATTTCCCTGCTGCTGCCGGGCATAACCCTGTCCATCATCTCGCCTACACCCTGATCGACAATTTCATGCTGTTGCGGCGTCAGGGCGATCGCATGTTTTCCCGAAAGACCGGAAGGCACCGACCCTGCGTGCGAACCACATCCGTTAACGATCAGTGCCGCCGCCAGAACGGGTAATATTATTGGCAGGCTCATGCCCTGCCCCGTGCTTCTCGCCATTCCCGAACCTCGCAAATCCGCTCCACCCGGCTTTATTCCCGGCCTTGCAACTTCAACAGTAGCGGCGAACTGCGACCATGCTGTGATGATCCCGGATTTACTGGCGAGGTGCCGCCCCCTGACCGGGATACCATCCTGGCCCCGGTCGTCTCATTCCCGTCCCGGGCCCCATCATGCCAGGACGTGGCCCCTGCATCTGCGGCCTTCCGGGGCCAAAACCGCCAGGACCGCCATGAGACCCGCGCCCCGGCCCTCGCCAGCCTCCGGTCATACCAGGCATTTCGTCGCGGGTCAGCTTGCCATCACCATTGCTGTCACGCCATGAAAAACGTTCAAGAACCGGCGCGTTAAATTCCTCTCTCGTCACCCTGCCATCACCATTGGCGTCAAAACTGCGGATACGGCGCTGAACCCGTCCCCGAAAACGTCTGACAAGGGCTTCAATGGCCTCCTGCTCTGTCACAGAGCCGTCTTTGTCCAGATCAAAGCGGTTGAAGCGCTGCATGCGGCGGGCTGTCGCTTCCTCCCGGGTAATCACCCCGTCTCCGTTGGCATCGGCATGGCGCAACATGCCGCGCCGCCTGTGACCGCCCATATGGTGGTTGCGGCCAAAATGTCGCATCATCATGGCCGGGGCGCCCGTTGCAGCACCTCCCGGTCCCATCGGTCCCTGTCCAAAGGCAAAAGCGCCACCCGCTATCCCGGCCATGAGGGCGGCTCCACCGGCAACAGCTCCCGTTATCAGAACAAGTCGTGTTTTTGACATTTCGATCTCCTTTTTCGTTCCGGTTTCCGCACGAATGCGGTTTTTTGTTGCCGCCCTCTGCAACAGGCTATATTCAGATTATCAGAAATTCATCTGTTTGTCTGAATTTAACCCGCGATATGGCGAGAAATGCGGGACAAGTCCAATAGCTGCCCTTTTACGGTTGTTTTGGGGTTGCCGTTCGGCCTGATCGTGATATGTCTGTATCATGCGTTATCTGAATATATCACTGTTGTTGCTCCTATTGTCGTCATTTCCGGGCATTGCCGGCGGGCCTCTATCCCCCGCAATTGCCGAACCGGCTTCCGATTTCAACATACGCCCCCCGGCCGGACCGGTGACGTCCGGGCCGGTTGTGCGCACGGACAAACCGGAGAACAAACCGGCAAGGCGCAAGAAAGCACCGGCCAAAGGCAAGCGCATTGCCTACAAGCGCTCGGGCATTTGCAAGGACCTCGACCGGCTGGCCCGCATCTACAAACTGCCACCGCTGTTCTTTGCCCGCCTGATCTGGCAGGAAAGCCGCTTTAACCCTTATGCCGTTTCGCCCGCAGGTGCGGAAGGCATCGCCCAGTTCATGCCGGGAACAGCAGCAATCTGGGGGCTGGAAAATCCTTATGAACCGGGGCAGGCGCTGATCAAATCGGCACAGTATCTTTCCTGGCTACATCGCAAACTCGGCAATCTCGGCTTTGCCGCTGCCGGTTATAATGCCGGCTCCGGACGCGTTATCGACTGGCTCAATGGCACCGGATACATCCCTCTTGAAACACGCAACTATGTACGCATCATCACCGGCTACACGATTGATGAATGGGCCGAGGGCAAGGCTGAATTCAAGGGGATAAAGGTCAAAAAGAAAATGTCGGCTTCAGCCTGCCAGCAACTGGCCATCGCCCTGCGCCGGGAGCAACCGCGACTTGTTCAGGTTTCCTGGGGACCTCGTGGCTCAGCCCGAACACGCCGGGTTCGCAAACGACTGCCTCGTCTGCCCTGGGGGGTTCAGCTTGCCGGTTCGTTTTCACGCCATCAGGCCATGAAACAGTTTCGTCGCATCAAGACCCGATTTGGCCGCATCATCGGCGGCAAGCGCATCGTGCTGAAAAGCACGCGACAAAGGGGACGCGGACGCCGGGTCTACCACCGGGTCAGAATCGGCGCGAAAACCCGGACAGCCGCCAATGCAATCTGCAAGCGTCTGAAAGCCGCGGGCGGCAATTGTGTCGTTCTGAAAAACAGCCGTGCCTTTTGACGCTCCTGCCCCGTATTATGGTGAGCAAGCCGGGTCAGGGTCGGGATCCTGTGTGTTTAAAATCATACCACAAGTCCCGTCGCGCTGCTCTGGATCCCGGTGCTTCGCTACGCTTCGACCGGGAAGCGAATATTGCAACTTCGCGTCATCCCCCCTCCGCTCCCCGGACAAGCGACAGCGCAGCGCCGGGGTCCAGTGTCGCAAGTGATATGCTTTTGTTTTTGTTCATTTTACCAACTTGCTCCATATTTGCCGCGCCCGGATCACCACGGCGCTATCGCCTGTCCGGGAAGAGAAACGGCAAACAGAGGATCCTTATGCTCCCTCGTGCGGCCGGGCCGGAATGGAATCAACTTTCAGCCAGAGCGACAACATATTTGTCATAAAGCCTGTGAATGGTCTCCTGTGTTTCGCGAAGGCGCGCCTCCAGATGCGCAAAATCCGGGCTGTCGGCGGCTCTGACCAGCAGGTTTTTCAAACCCTCTGGGGCTGATGAAACCTCGAATTTTCGATCATAACAAAGCCGCAAAATCTGCGTCAGCACATGCAAAAGCCATGCGCCGTCAATCAGCATCTCGGCATCTCCCCCCTCCAGCACGCCGCACCCCGCCAACTTGCGCAGCGCCTCGGCAGTATTCTGGTCGAGACAGTGGGGAAATTCGTGCGCATGAACAAGTTGCAGGGTCTGGGCGATAAATTCCAGATCAACAAGACCGCCGCGAACCTGCTTGATATCCCAGATATTTTCCGATCCCTTTTCGGTCCAAATGCGTTGTCGCATCTCCACGACATCCCGCGCCACTGTGTGCGCATCGCGTTGCCGACATAAAATATCGCGGATCAGTGTTTCGACCTTTTGCCGCAACACCGGCGGCCCCGAGACAACACGCCCGCGCGTCAGGGCCATATGTTCCCAGGTCCAGGCCTTTTCATGCTGGTACAGGGAAAAGCTTTCGAAACCGGTGGCAAGAGGACCGGCATTTCCCGAGGGGCGCAAGCGCAGATCCACCTCATAAAGGATGCCTTCCGGTGTCGGGGCGGATATCGCGGTCATCAGACGCTGCGTCCAGCGATTGTAGTATTGCACCGGCCCGAGCGGTGTCCTGCCGCCCGACGACAGGGGCTCATCTGCATCCGTTTCATAAATCACAATCAGATCAAGATCGGAACTGGCTGTCATCTCTCGCCCCCCGACCTTGCCCATTGCCAGAATACAGGCACCACCACTGTCAAAATGGCCGTGCGCCGGGTACATTTCCCTGTCAACGGCCCCTTGCAACACCGACAGGGCGCTGGCCGCAAGATCGGCCCAGGACTGTCCGGCCTGTTCGGGACGAATGGTATCGGTGAGAACCCGTACGCCGATCAGAAAACCCTGTTCGCGACCGACAATCCGCACCCGATCGAGAATATCCGAATAGTCAACGGTTTCAGCAAGGGCCTGTTCAAAGGCCTGGTCCATTTCCTCACGCCCCGGCAACGGCCCGAAAAAAGAGGGATCAAGAACGGCATCCAGCAACCGCGGCTGACGGGATAACGCATGCGCCAGCCTTGGCGCCGAGCCCATGATTTCGGCCAGCAGACGCAGCAATTGCGGATGCGCATGCAGGAGCGAGAAAAGCTGCACCCCGGCGGGCAGTTTTTTCAAAAACCGATCAAAAGCCAGCAGCGCCGCATCCGGGTCCCGGGTTGCCGCCATTTCTTCAAGCAATATCGGTATCAATCCGGTCAGCAATTCGCGGGCCCGCTGCGAACGGGTTGCCCCGTAGCGCGCGCGATGCCATTCACGGACGATGGCGATAACCCTCGCCCCGTCGCCATATCCCATCTGCTGAAGATTTGTGATCGTTGCGGGGTGATGATCTTCCCCTGTGAAAACCAGGTCAACGGCCTGACCGGCTGCCCTGCCATCCGGCCGATCCTCGAACAGTGCGCCATAATGTTTCTGAACATGGCCCAGATGGCCCATCAGTTCCGCGGCAAAATCATCGCTATTATCAAATCCGGCAAACCGGGCCAGACGCAACAGTTCGTTTTCATCCTCCGGCAATGTCTGAGTGCGCTCGTCGGCGATCATCTGCAAGCGATGTTCGACATGGCGTAAAAAAACATAGGCTGCACTCATTTCTTCGGCGGCCTGTTTGCTGATCCAGCCATATTCCTGCAAGCTTTCCAGACTGGTCAGGGTCCGGCGGCCGCGCAGGGCCGGTTGCCTTCCCCCGGCAATAAGCTGCTGGGTCTGCACAAAAAACTCGATCTCGCGAATGCCGCCCCGCCCCAGCTTGATATTGTGACCGGCAACGGCAATCTCGCCATGCCCCCGGAACGCATGGATCTGGCGCTTCATGGCATGAATATCATTGAGGGTGGCAAAATCGAGATATTTCCGCCAGATATAGGGGCCGATACGCGACAGAAAATCCTGCCCGGCCACCCTGTCACCGGCAACAATGCGGGCCTTGATCATCGCCGCACGCTCCCAGTTCTGCCCGAAACTCTCATAATAAACCAGTGCCGCTTCACTGGAAATCGCCAGTTGTGTGGCGCCAGGATCGGGACGCAGGCGCAGATCTGTGCGATAGACATAACCGTCAGCGGTACGCTCGTTCAAAAGTTTGACGAGGTCGCGGGTCAGACGCACAAAAAAAGAGCCGACATCGCCGGAGGTGGGCAGATTGACCCGGTCGGTGTCATAAAGCACAATGAGATCAATATCGCTGGAATAGTTGAGTTCAAATCCCCCCTGCTTGCCCATCGCCAGCACAAAATAGCCACTGCTCGCGGCAGGATCACCCCGGACAGGTTCATCGGGGTACAATTCCGCCTGTTTGTGACGGAACAGAAAGGACACGGCTTCACGAACGGCGCAATCTGCCGCGGCCGTAATCCGTTCAAGAAGCCACTCAAGCGGCCGTACCCCGGCAATATCATAAAGCGCGATGGACAGCGCCGTTTGTTGTTTGAATACCCGTAAAAGCGTCATGGCCTGATCAAACGACGTACAGCCTGCCATGTTATGCCCCAGCCCGGCACATAGATCATCAACATGGCTGTCGACAGGCGCAAACAGGCAATCGCGCAAAATACCGGGCTGGCGCAGCATAATGCCACGCAAAAAGGGCGATACCCCCATAATGCTGATCAGGAAATCGCGCAACCTGTCCCGCTGCAACAGGATATCATGAAGGTCGGCCAACCGCGCCTCGCCCGCGCAGGCCCTTAACAGATCCTCGAAAAACATCTCCCCCCGTTGCCGTTCAAAAAACGGCGGGTGAGAGTCGATCTGTTTGTAAAATGGGGTCATTCAGGCGGCTTGCTCGTCAACAGAAGCAGAATAGAAAGAAGCATAACGCCCCCTTCCGGAACTGACAACCGTTACTCGTGACACCGTTACCCGCAACACGGGGAAAGGCCTATTTCCCGTCGCAGCACGCAGCCTTGTCCTTGCCCCCGGCCATCTGGATGGGCGGACAGGGAACGGAACCATAGGAGCAATAGACGCAGCAATCGCCGGGATGAGGGCGCAAACGCGCCTTGCAGGACTTGCAGTAATAGAAAAACTGGCAGGCATCCGTCGGCATTTCCTCACGTTCGTGATGACCACATTCCGGGCAGGTAATGACCGAAAACAGCTCGACATCCTTCATTGGCTTTTCATCAGCATTCGCGGCACAACAGTCCGCCCCGTTTTCTTTACTCATCTGTTTATCTCCTGGCAATTTCCTGCAATCTGGCGTTGCTCCCGTCAGACCTTGCAAAACGTTCAAGAAAACCGGTTCAAAACTCGACAGCCGAATTTATGTTCGCATTTGAACAAGGCTCCGGGCAATCAGTCGGGAATAATCCCGTTAGGCCGGTGATCCGGCACAAATGAAACCGAACACCATCAGCAACAGCATAACGAGACCCACGACACCCCTGCCCCAAAAAAACAACCACATCAGCCAGCGAGGTTGCGGGCGCGCCGAACCGGAGACAGCCCCTCTTCCGTATTGCAGGCGCAACAATAAAACGACAATGGAAAACAGCAACAGCAGGCCAAGAGACGGCTGCCAGACGATATCATATATTTTGCACATACGCCCTTTCCGATCGGCCCTGATTACCGGAATGACAAGTATATTTCGGCATAACAGAATTTGAACTGAACATATTTCCGCTTTGCGATCACAATAATTCTGCTTTCAACATCGACATTAGGTCATAAACTCATAAACAGGGTCGAGAATGGTGCCAAAAGCGCTGCAATCCGCGGCCAAAATGATCTTGCTCGTACCTGTGTCAAAAACGGACGGACGATCCGGGTGTCTGGACAACCATGTCGCCTTCGGTCTGCAAGGGAGCAATCGCAAAAACTGCTATACAATCACAGGCTTCTACCTCCACTACAACCAGCATGCCCCTGAATGACAAGAGCGCAAGCCGCACACCATCGCAGACTCATGGGGATACTCCCGGGCCTGCCACCCTCAACTCGTCCACCTTCCTCGATTCCATCAGCAAGGCCCTTTCATCCACAAGTCCGGCAAGACCAAACTGAGCACTTCCAAAAATACGGGTGACAATTCAAGACCGGGTAAACAGAATGTAATACAGGGAGTTCGAGCAGCGATCAGGTGCAGGCTTGCGCGCCGTCAACCCTTTGCAGCAATCCCTGAACCAACCGCCAGCTTCTCCGGTACGGGACCACCGGTGGCCAAGTCGAGCAGTTCCACCGTATGGAGTACGGGGGTTTGCGTGCCGCCAGCGATCTGGATCATGCAGCCGATATTGCCTGTGGCAATCACATCGGGGGAAACCGAGGAAATATTGCGCAGCTTGCGCGCCCGCAGTTTTGCGGCCAGCTCCGGTTGCAGCAGATTGTAGGTCCCGGCAGAGCCGCAGCACAGATGGCCTTCGGGAATGGCAAGTACCTCATAACCTGCGCGCCGCAGCAGATCGGGCGGTTCTCTGGTGACTTTCTGACCATGTTGCAGGGAACATGCTGCATGATACGCCACCCTCAGCTTTGGCGCCTTGCCCGTCGGGCGCAACCCGATCCGCGACATCAGTTCTGAAATATCAAGGGTCATGGCGGAGACAGCTTCGGCATCATCTGTCAGTTCGGCATCATCCCGGAACATGTGCCCGTAATCCTTCACCGTTGTACCACAACCGGATGTATTTATGATAATATGATCGAGGCCGTTGCGGCTCTTTTCCCGGCACCAGGCGCGAATATTGGCTCTGGCCGCAGCATGCGCCCGGCTCTCCATCCCCATATGGTGGGTGAGCGCCCCGCAACAGCCCGCCCCCCCGGCAACAACCACCTCGACACCGTGGCGCGTCAGCAGGCGTATGGTTGACTCGTTGATGGCCGGATCAAGAACCCTCTGGGCACAGCCGGTCATCAGGGCAACGCGCATCCGGCGTGGCCCTTCGGCGCGAAACACCTGCGGGCGGTCTGTCGGCGATTTTCGCGCCAGTACATCAGGGGCCATGCCCGCAAGGCCCGACAGCCTTCCCGGCAGCATATTTTTGAACGGACGCGCCAGCCGCGCGCTATAAAGTGACAGGCGGAAAAGGGCCGGACGCGGCAGCACAAATGCCAGCAGATGGCGCAATAACCGTTCCGGCCAGGGCCGTTTATATTTTTTTTCGATATAGCCCCGCGCATGATCGACGAGATGCATATAGTGCACCCCCGAGGGGCAGGTGGTCATGCATGACAGGCAGGAGAGACAGCGATCAATATGCAAAACTGTTTTTTGATCGGGCACGCGCTCGTTTTCCAGCATGTCCCTGATCAGATAGATTCTGCCGCGCGGACTGTCCAGCTCATCCTTGCGGATCTGATAGGTGGGACAGGTCGCCAGACAAAAACCGCAATGCACACATTTGCGCAAAATGCTTTCGGCCATTGCGCTGCCGGGATCCGCGAGTTGGGCAATGGAAAAACCGGTCTGCATTACAAATCACTCCGGATGCGTCCACGGTTCAAAATCAGATGCGGATCAAAACTTTCGCGAAGACGTTTTGTCAATGCCGCAAGCGCGGGGGACTGCGGATGAAAAACCGGCACACGGGCCCGGACATCATCAGCAGCACGAACAAGCGTCGCATGACCGCCATGCCTGTCCACCAGCCTGCGCACAACATCGGCATGGGCATCCGCAGCCGGGGCAACAGCCAGCCAGATCAGCCCGCCCGCCCGGTCGTAATAGTGATATGTAACCGGAACCTCCTCCCTGACCAGATCCCTGACCAATAAAGCCCCTTTGGTCGGCGCTGTTGATATGCGCCAGACCTGATCTTCCTGACCGCTCATCGGAAGGACATCGCGTATCCCGGTCCACAGCTCACGCGATGGTCCGTGATCGACAGTTTCGATTTGCCGCCCCGGCCCTGCGAGAAACTCGACAAGTTCCCGGCGGCGCACCTGCACCGGGCGTTCCGGTCCTTCAAGCCTGAGAGCGGTCACGGCATGGTCGGAAAGGCTTGCCGGAACAGGGGAAGAAAAACCCTCGCCCGTTGCCGGAATGTGGGCAAATCCCGAAACCTCGTAACCGGTTCCCGAGACTGTCGTCATCACTTCTACCGCTTCCCCGTCATCCAGACCGACAAGCACAACCGTCTGCTCTGTTTCGGCCCGCGGCAAAACCTTCAGCGTTATTTCGGAAAGGATGCCAAAAGTACCATGAGATCCGGCCATCAGCTTGCACATGTCATAACCGGTAACGTTTTTCATCACCCGCCCGCCCGATTTAAAAACCTCACCGCGCCCGTTTATGGCGCGAAATCCCAGCAGGTGATCGCGGGCCGCCCCCGCCTTGATGCGCCGGGGACCCGAAGCATTCACGGCAATCAGACCGCCCAATGTGCCACTCTGAGGGGAGCCCCCATACAAAACCGCGTGATCCACAGGTTCAAAGGCCAGCTCCTGTTGCTGCTCGTCCAGCATTTCGTTGATCGTCACAAGCGGTGTCCCGGCCCCGGCGGCAAGGACCAGTTCGGCCGGTTCATAAAATCGCACGCCAGAGAGACCACGCGTACTGACAGCAATGTCGGCTGACGACGGGCGACCAAGCCCGCTTCGAGTGCCCCCGCCGATAATGTCGAGCGTCTGCTCGCCGGCAAGTGCGGCGCGAACCACTTCCCCTGTTTCTTCCTCGGTTGAAGGCGAAAATATATTCATAAAATCAGAACCTTGGAAGATCGGGAAAAGGCAGCTTGCCCCGATGCACATGCATCTTGCCCAGTTCCGCGCAGCGATGCAGGGTAGGAAAAACCTTTCCGGGATTGAGCCGGTGCTTCGGATCAAACGCACATTTGACGCGCTGTTGCTGTTTCAGATCGGTTTCGCTGAACATGGCGGGCATCAGATCACGCTTTTCAACACCGACGCCGTGTTCCCCGGTCAGCACGCCGCCAACATCCACACAAAGCCGGAGTATATCGGCGCCAAAGGCCTCGGCCTTCTCCACATCTCCCGGCCGGTTGGCATCATAAAGGATCAGCGGATGCAGATTGCCGTCCCCGGCATGAAAAACATTGGCACAGCGCAAGCCGTATTTTTCCGACATTTTTCTTATGGACGCCAGAACAGGGCCAAGCTGATTGCGTGGAATGGTGCCATCCATACACATATAATCCGGTCCAATGGCACCGACAGCCGGAAAGGCATTTTTGCGCCCGGCCCAGAATTGCAACCGTTGCTCATCATTTTCCGAGGCCCTGATAACATCGGCTCCCTTTTCCCTTGCGATTTGCGAAACACGCATCGTCAGGTCGTCAACTTCCGACGCGGTGCCGTCAAGCTCGCAGATGATCAGGGCTTCCACGTCGCGCGGATAGCCACAGGACTGAAAGTCTTCCGCCGCATTGACGGCCAGGTGGTCCATCATCTCAAGACCGCCGGGGATGATCCCCCCGGCAATGATAGCCGCCACACAATCCGCCCCCCGTTCAATCGAGGAAAAACCCAGCAGGAGAGCACGGGCCGTTTCGGGTTTGGGCAAAATACGCACCGTTACTTCTGTTATGACACCGAGTAGCCCCTCCGACCCGGTCATCAGTCCCATCACGTCATAAAGATCACTGTCGAGATGTTTGCCGCCAATCTGCAACACCGAACCATCCATCAGAACAATTTCCAGGCCCAGCAGATTGTTGGTGGTCAGACCATATTTCAAACAATGCACGCCGCCCGCATTTTCCCCGACATTGCCGCCAATCGAGCAGGCAATCTGTGAAGAAGGGTCGGGCGCATAATAAAACCCCTTATGCTCCACAGCCCGGGTGATTTCCAGATTGGTCACACCTGGCTGCACGCGCACACAACGGTTGGCAAAGTCCGTTTCAAGGATACGGTCAAACTTGCTCATGCCCAGCAGAATGCCGTCTTCAAGCGGCAGCGAACCGCCGGAAAGAGAAGTCCCGGCCCCTCGCGGTACGATTTTGACATTCAGTTCACTGGCAAGCGCCATGATTTTGGAAACCTGATCGACGGTTTCGGGAAGCACAACCACCAGAGGCAACTGATGATACATGGTCAGCGCATCGCATTCATAAGCCCGCAAATCCGTTTGTTCGTCTATAACATTTTCGACCGGTACGATTTCGCGCAGACGCCGGATCAGTTCTTCCCGGTTGCGCAATATTTCGGTTTCAGGCTTTGGCATGGACAGATGCATTTCGGGGGTCCTGACAGTTTCACGAACGACGGTACGACATATAACAACAATCCCGGCCCTGTCCTGCCGTTGTACAAATCTTGCAACGGTCAGGGCCACAGCCCGAAACAACAGGGTATATTATTCGACATTTTGTCCCTGTCCGCAATCATTTCACCCGCAACAGGAAGATGAAGGTGAGCCGCCGGATTACCGGTGCCTGTTTCCCGCAAATTCCTCCAGCAGGATCAAAAGCGGTTTTTCGGGCTGCCAGTGAAAGCATGTTCTGAATTTTGTATCATCAATCATCAGGGACTTTCCAAACCTGTTCGCTTTTGCGGCCACAACCGGCAGCTTTCCTGCCAGACCCCACAAGGCCGGGGGCAGGAAGAACTGACGTTCCGGACGGCCGAGCCCGCGGCGCAGCGCCCTGACAATTGCCTCGACGGAAAGGCTGCCATCCTGCACCAGAAAAACGCCCTCACCGGCATCCGGATTCTTGACAATAACCCCCACAGCCGCAATGAGACTTTGCATGGAAACGAGACTGCGACGGCTTTCCAGCCCCCTGAACGGCAGGGGCAAAGGCGTGTCGGCAAGCCTCAGAAGCTTTTCCATATTGCCCCGCGGGCCTGCTCCGAAAACAATGGGAAAACGCAGGATCAGCGCTTTTGATCCATATCGACCGGCGTTCTCGAGAATGGCCTTTTCCGCTTCAAGTTTCAAACGACCATACAGGCTTTGCGGTCGGGGTGGTGTCTTCTCATCCAGGACAGCTTCTGCATGTGTCCCGCACATTGTTTTTACCGTGCTGAGATAAATAAAGCGCACACCCTGTTGCGCCGCTATTCCCGCAAGCCTTGCCGTGGTTGCCAGTTGCTGTTCTGCCGCCCTGTGCCGGAAATCGCGTGGCAAATGCTCAAAGGCATTGAACCCGTCAGCCAGATGAATAACGATATCCATATTGTCGAGACAATGTCTGAACGGTGTGTCAATCGTCAGGTTCCCAATGACTGTTTCGTCGGCAATATCGGACGATTTGAATTCGCGGCGCACCAGTGCCCTGACAAAATGTCCCTGCTGTTTGAGATATGCGAGCAGTTGTTGTCCAACAAAGCCCCCCGCGCCTGTCAATAATATTCGCATCGGTTATTTCACTGCATCGCGCTGAAGAACCACAAGCATGGCGACCACAATAACCAATCCGCCCGAAAGCGCAACAAGGGGGTAAGCAGGCGACAGAAGGGCGAGCGCAAGGAGGCCGGTATTTGCCGCAGCAACTTTCAGAACAACTCTTGAATGGCTCCCCAGCGCCATCGCCGCACGCTGATAAAAATGGGTTTTGTGAGGTTTCCAGAAGGCCTCACCCTTCAGAACCCGTTTCAACAGGGTCAAAGAGGCATCGGCAACAAAACAGGCCGACAGCAACAGAGCGGCGATCATATGCCCGCCGATAGCAAGACGGATCAGCAACCACCCCAGAACAAACCCGATGGTTATCGCCCCGACATCACCCAGAAATATTTTTGCCGGGTGCCAGTTCCACCACAAAAAACCCGCACTTGCCCCGGCAAGAACAGTCGCAACCTGCAAGATCCCGGTCTCAAGCCCCGTTTGCAGACCAATCGCTATAAAGCCAAGGCATATAAAAATAATCTCGGTGCCCGCAAGACCATCAATGCCGTCCATGAAATTGAACAGATTGACAAACCACAACCAGCACAAACCTGTCAGCACCCTGTCAGTCCACAAGGGCCAGGCGGATGAAAATACCGTTTCATCACCGGGCAGAAGGGCAAGAACAGAAAATATTACAGCCCCCTGCACACCCAGCCTGAGCACTGGCAACAGAGTGCGTCGGTCATCGGTCCAGGAGAGGATGGCCAGCACCAGCGCACCGGCCAAAACCGCCCGGTTGACAGCATCTGCCCCTTGCCTGGAAAACACGATCCATGACACCAGTGTCAGAACAACAACCGGCCACCCTCCCCCGACCGGCGTTTCCCTGACATGCATGCTTCTGTCATCCGGTACAGCAACAATATCGAGGTGTTCGAAATACCGGACAAGAACAGCTACCGAAAAGAACGAAAGCACAAGGGCGCCGATAAACAGCAGAATAAAAAAAGGCAGGCCAGGGCCGGCTTGCGCGAACATTGAATCTGTCATGCTTTTCCTGTCAAAACGAGCGTCGGACGTTCATTTCCATGTTGGTATTCATTCCTGCTTCGCAACCGGCAACATGTCCCGTCGCGATCACCGCCAATCTCAATGGAGCATCGGGCGGCCCTGCGATTTCCCGGCCTTTTCGGAAATGTCGCGGCGCTCCTTCCTGTGTTTTTCCTGCAACGCACTGCTGTCGCAATACCCTTCGACAACCTGACGCAATACGTTCTGCAACCTGTCGATATCGGTATCTTTCAGGGCCGTTGCCAGAGCATCAAGTGCCAGATTCAACTCCTTCATACCGATGCTCAACGGCTCGCTCAGGCGCATGATATAGGGATGCCTCGACCCGATCACATTTCCATCGATCAGCAGTTCTTCATACATTTTGTCACCGGCGCGCAAACCGATATATTTGACCTCTATATCGCCGTCCGGGTTTTCCTCGTCGCGCACCTCTTTTCCCGACAAACGGATCATGGTCCGGGCAAGATCGTCAATTTTTACCGGATCACCCATGTCAAGCACATAGATCTCGCCACCTCGCGCCATTGCGCCTGCCTGAATGACCAGTTGCGCTGCTTCCCGAATGGACATGAAATAGCGGATGATCTCGTGATGGGTAACCGTGACCGGTCCGCCTTTTTTGATCTGCTCGCGAAATTTCGGCACAACGGAGCCCGAACTGTCGAGCACATTGCCAAAGCGAACAATGGAAAACACGGTGCTGTTGTTTTTGTCGGCGTTCATGGCCTGCAAAACCATTTCCTGCAACCTGTTGCTGGCCCCTTTTATATTGCAGGGGCGGACCGCCTTGTCAGAAGAAATCAGCACCATATGACCAACCTTCTCCTCCAGCATCACCCTTGCAAGGGTCACTGTCGCAAAGACATTGTTTTCGATGGCCGGAACAGGGTTTTGTTCGAGCAGGGGAATATGCTTGTAGGCTGCGGTATGATAAACGGTTTCGATCCCGTGCTCCCGCACCAGATTGCGCAACAGCTTCTCATCACCCGCAGACCCGAGAACCGGCACGACTTCGATCCGCTCACGCGCCGGCCACTCCTCCTCGCTGTTCTGCCGGATGCTTTCGACAAGCCCGGCCAGTTCCGTTTCGATATTGTAAAGCGCCAGTTCACCCAGTTCCAGCAGGATCAGCTTCCGCGGGCCGGTATTGACAATCTGTCGTGACAGTTCGGAACCGATTGACCCCCCTGCGCCGGTGACCATCACCACCTTGCCGGCGATATTGCGTTTCATCAGATCTTCAAAAGGCTCCACCGGATCACGTCCCAGCAAATCGTCGATTTCGATCTGCCTGATATCGCTGACCTCTATCCGCCCGGTGGCCAGATCTTCCAGTGAGGGCAATATTTTGACTTCGACGGGAAAGGGCTCAAGCTTGCTGATGATTTTGCGTTTTTGCAGCTTGTCCAGCGAACGGATGGCAATGAAGACCTCGCGCACATCCTTTTTGAGGATCAGTCTGCGCAGTTTGCCCAGTTCAAAAACCTTGTAGCCTTCCAGTTTCAGCCCCCACAGGGAACTGTCATCATCAAGAAAACCGACGATCCGGTAAACACCACTGTCCGCCAACAGTTTCTGCAATTGCAGACCACTCTCGCCCGCACCGTAAATGATCACGTTTTTCAAGCGGGAGCCCTTGCGTTTTTCGGGCAGATCCAGAGGCAATTCGCGCAACCACCAGCGCGCAAACTGCCGGTTCAGCCAGATCGCCGCCCACCCGGCAAACAGATAGCCGACAATGACGGTACGGGGCAAAATGATAACCGAACCGCGCATATCGGCAAGAAACACAATCAGCGCCCACACCATGACCGAAGCCACCAGCGAATAGCCAATCCGCCAAAGCCCCTTGCGGCCGATGTGACGTGTCACCAGTCGATACAGTCCCAGATAGTAGAACGCCGCAACGCCGAGAACGGGCAGGACGAAAAGCAGCAGCAGGGTAACATAATCATAGTCGGAAGAGCGAAAACCGGGAGCCAGCACAGACCTCGCCACCAGCAATGCCGCCATGACAAGTGTCAGGCAGCACAAATCAATCGCCATAATGACCCGCCGCTTGCTGGTACGGGGGTATTCAATCAGATCCAGCCGGATTTTTCGTAACAGGGATAAAATATTCAAGATTCTTCAACTGTAATTTTGTTTTTGATGCTGACATATCAGTTTTTTTATTCATTCCCTTGCGGATGAATAGCAGGGAAAAGTCGGAATATCACTCAAAGCCTGCGCGATTATAGCAAAAAACAGCGGGTGTGACTACCGGAATACAAAAAAGACACACAGGTCTTGCAGACAGACACCCCGGTTTTAAAACAGGTTTTTGTACACCTTCAGGACATCATCAACAATATGATCCTCTGTATAGGCCTGCCGAACGCGTTGTCGTGCTGCCCGGCCCATTTTTTTTCGCAGGTCCCGGTCACCAGCCAGACGGGCAATAGCTGCCGCCAGGGCTGCCGCATTTCCGGGAGTGACCACCAGCCCTTCAACCCCGTCACGTACAAAATGCCGACATCCCGGCACATCGGTAACAATCAGCGGGCGCTGGCAACTGGCGGCCTCCAGCATGGCCCGCGGCATGCCTTCCCTGCTCACGGTCGGCACAACACAAATATCGGCCTGCTTCCATATCCTGGCAATATCGACAGAAAAACCGTGCCATGCAACATCATCCCGCCGGTTCCATTCCTCAAGCCTTTCCTGCGTATAACAGCCCGGATTTGCCGGGTCGGTCTGCCCGTAGAGCGCCAGCTTTACGGGCGGATCACAATCATTCAGATGGTCCATTGCCGCAATCAGAACATCAACCCCCTTGGTCCGGATCATGCGACCAACAAAGGCGATCGTGATATCGGGCTTGTCGGGATCGGGTTGGGCCGGGTAGTTCTGCGGATCAATTCCGGCCCCGCCCAGAATGGTCAGCGGCACGTCCCTCGCAAGACCATAGCACTGCAAATAACCGGCATCATCGGGATTTTCGACAAGTATGGCGCTGTTCCTGTTGCGCATGTAGAGCCCCGGCAAGCGAAAGACCAGCGACCTCAACAGCCGTTTTTTTATTGCATCACCCTCGGCAAGCGTGCCCAGCCCGGTCACATGGTAAACAGCCGCAAAAGGTGGCACGAACAATCTCAACATACCACCAAGCAATACCGGCTTGAGGGCCAGAAAATGAACGATATCGGGCTTTTCGGATCTCGCAATGCGCATCAGTTGCCGGAACAGGCGCAGAGCCGAAAACAGGCCCGTTGAGGCGCGATCAATATTGACCGGCAATATCCTGACCCCGAGATCTTCAAGCTGTTTCGTTTTTTGCCCCGCCGTCGTTGCCAGCAGGATTTCGAGGCCGGATATTTTGTTTGCCGCCTTGACCAGCGGTCGAAAGTGGGAATAGAAGAACCAGTCTTCGGTGCAAACATAAAGTATTTTTCGGGGGCTGTTTTTATTCATAGCCGTCTGTTGATAATCGAAACACACTGGTAAATTATTTTCATCGTGATAATGATATAAAGAATAAATGGAAGAAAACCAGCCAAATAGCCAGGGCGATCAACAGATCAGGGCACAAAATCTTCTGCCCGCCCTGATCCTTGCCGTGGCGTGGATTGTCACTTTCGCGGTCACCCTCGCGGGTTATGTTCCTCTGTTGCTCACGGCATTGCTGATCGTCTTTGTTATCGTCGCACCGATCGGCGTGTTTCTGCATTCCGGTGCCCGTTTTTCCCTGAAACCGGCAAGAGATCTGCTTGTAGGTGCCGACCGGGCCCTTTCCTTATCCCTGCTGGCCTTTGCAGCCTATATTGCCCTTGCGTCCCTGTGGTCCAGCGACAGCCGAACCGCCCTTGCCAAGGCCCTGCTGATCCTCTGCATTGTGCTTGCCGGAAATCTGGGTTTTTATCTTGCCGGCCTGTCCGACCGCGCACAAACAATGCGTTTTGCCAGAGGGGTGATGATCGGGACGATGATTGCGCTGGTCTTTCCGCTTTTCGAACTTGCCAGCGGCCTGAGCATCCTCAATTTTCTCGCCGGACACTTTCCCCATATCATCAAGACCGGTATCACTTCGGATCATGTCCCGAAATGGTACCTTAACCGCAATGTCACGGTTCTATCGCTATTTTTCTGGCCCACGCTGCTCACCGCCTGGTTCTGGAGAGGATTTCCCGACCGCCGCTATCTGATTGCGCTTCTGGTCGTCCTGTTATTGCCAACAGTCTTTATTTCCCAGAGCGAGACCGCAAAAGTTGCGATAATTGCGGGAGGCATAACATTTTTCGCCTCAAGAGCATTTCCCCGCCCCGTGCATATCACGGCAATGGTTCTGTGGGTCATTGCCATCGTTGCCACTATTCCGCTGATCACGGGACTATACAAAACCGGCGTGCAAGATGCTAACTGGCTGAACTTCAGCGCCCGCGACCGCATCCACATCTGGCACTACACCGCCGAACGGGTCTTCGAGAACCCGCTAATGGGCATCGGCGTTCGTTCCAGCCGCACCTACAAGCGAAATCCGGTACCGGCTCTGCGGGTGAAACGCCCCGTTACGCTAAAAGACCATCCCGGCTGGCACAGTCACAATATCTATTTGCAAACCTGGTACGAACTGGGGGGTATCGGGGCCACCTTTTTACTGTTCATTGGCCTTTATATGCTGCGTGCCATTGAACGGTTGCCACAACCCGTCCGTCCCTTCGCCCATGCCGGATTTGCCGGGTTTGCCACCATAGGCGCCTTTGGCTACGGCATCTGGCAAAGCTGGCTGCTGGCCAGTTTTGGCTGGACCGTCATTCTCTTTTTATTCACTGTCAGATACGCAACCGACAGCCCGTCCCGGGAACCGCCGCCTGACCGCGAGGCCCGGGTTTGATAGCACTACAGGGGACCTTCACGCACTCGCACCTGTTTGCTGCTGGCCACCACAATATATCTACAGGTTGAAAAACAGAACATAATTACCGGTTTACCTGTCAGTCCTTATCCTTTATCTGCTACCAGCAGAAATAATTGCCTGATAACAGGAGCACAATATATGGCAACGCAGAAAAGCGATCAGAAAGTCGCGGTCATTGGCTGTGGTTACTGGGGCAAAAATCTGGTGCGCGATTTTCATGGCCTTGGCGCGCTTGCTGCTGTTTGCGATCCCGATCCGGCGACCGCCGACAAAATGGCGGGCCAGTATGACGTTCCGGCCCGCACTGTCGAGGAAATATTGCGCGATAACAATATTGATGGTGTGGTCATTGCCGCCCCGGCCGAGTTTCATGCCGATCTGGCCCTCAAAAGCTTTGCCGCGGGCAAGCATGTCTATGTCGAAAAACCCATATCACTTTCCATCGCGGATGCCGAAAAAATGATCGCCGCTTCCGATGATGCGGGACGCATTCTGATGGTCGGTCACCTGCTGCAGCAACGATACCATCTATGGTGACGAGGGCGACGACCGGGCCTGGGGTTCAGATGGCATTGATACCCTGTATGGTGGCAGCGACATTGCCGGGATCGGTTCCGGCAACGACTATCTCAACGGTCAGGGGGGCAGAGACAAGCTCTATGGCGGTGATGGCGCAGATACCCTCAATGGCGGCGATGGCAATGATGATCTGTTTGGCGGCTCGGGAAACGACCGTCTCTATGGCCAGACCGGCACCGACAGACTCGACGGCGAAGCCGGAGATGATCTGCTGCGTGGCCATGAAGGCAATGACATGCTGAACGGTGGCGATGGCGCCGATGTGCTGGACGGTGACGGCGGCAATGACGAACTGAATGGCGGTGCCGGTAATGACCGCCTGATCGGCGACAGCGAAAACGACACCCTTCATGGTGGAGATGGTGACGACAAGGCATGGGGCGGCACCGGCAATGATCAGATTTATGGCGATGCAGGCAATGATTTGCTCTACGGTCGCGACGGGATTGATTCGTTGCTCGGTGGCTCTGGCGACGATACACTGCAAGGCGATGCCGGGAGTGACACTCTCACCGGTGGCAGCGGCAATGACCGGCTGTTTGGCGGTGCCACCGGTGAG
>JALXEI010000105.1 GCA_027069645.1 Hyphomicrobiales bacterium | reverse complement strand
GAGCTGGGGATCACGGTCAAGCCCGCCTGTCTCGCGCCGCTGACATTTGCCAGCCATGCCTATGAAGATTTTCATCTGCTGATGCCGCTTTTTGTGGCGCGCCGATGGCAGGGGATTGCAAGACCGCTCGAAGGTCAGAAGCTGGCCTGGGTGCATCTCGATGACTTGCGTTCCTACGAGATGCCACCGGCCGATGAGCCGCTGGTCGCCATGCTGTTCGATTTGTTGTAGGTCCGCAAACGGGAAAGGCAGAAAATTCATGAGCGGTTTTTTCTCCATAGCCGGAAAAACCCTGTCGGCCTTCATGCGCGACGAACGCGGGGCGACGGCCATTGAGTATGCGCTGATCGCTGCGGGCATTTTTCTTGCCATTGTCCTGTCGGTGAAGGATGTGGCAAGCTCGGTGAAGATTATGTATAATCAGCTATCTGATAAAGTGGTGGAAGCTGTTTTGTAGGCCTTGCAGATCTGTTTCGGGCTGAACTCAACAGGTTCTAGAAACTGTTTTTGAGTTCCCGCATGGCCCCGAAAATATCGGCTTCTCCTGCGTCTTCCAGACCAAAATATTTCTGTATTTCGGCGCTGTGCGGGCGCAAAAACGGATTGGTGGCTTTTTCCAGCGCCAGACTGACCGGCAGGGTATGCCTTCCTTCCCGGCACAACTGACGGACTTCTTCAGCCCTTTTTTGCAAGGCCCTGTTTCCCGGTTCGATCTCAAGGGCAAATTCGGCATTGGACAATGTATATTCATGGCCGCAATAAATTTGTGTCTCGTCCGGCAGCGCCATGATTTTCTGCATCGATTGCCACATAACTTCTTTTGTCCCCTCGAACATGCGGCCGCAGCCAAGAGAAAAAAGCGTGTCACCTGTGAACAGGATCTTGTCGGGTTGCAAAAAATAGCAGACAGATCCCAGCGTATGGCCAGGGGTTTCCAGCAATGTCAGGGTGCCGCTGCCAAACGGAAAGGATTCGCCATCCTGCAATTGCACGTCGATGCCCGGGATACGGCAGGCATCCTTTTTCGACCCGACAATAAGGCAGCCGGTACGTTGTTTGAGCATTTCATTGCCAGGGACATGGTCATAGTGATGGTGTGTGTTGAAGATATGGCTGAGCTTCCAGTTCAGGCGATCGAGTTCGGCACATATGGTTTCGCCGTCGGGGGAGTCAATGCTGGCGGTCAGGCCGCTGTCCGGATCATGGACAAGCAGACCGAAATTATCGGTCCGGCAGCGAAACAGGGAAATTTCCATTGGCATTGTCAAATTGAAATCCGGCTGTTTGAATTAACGCAGAACATTATCTTAAACGCACGCTATTACAAGCAGTTTCGTCCGTTTTGATGTATTTATTGTCTTTGTATTTCGCTGAAAAGATCTGCAACAGGTTGAGGAAAGTCCAGTCGCGAACAGACGATCCTCGACAATATGCGGCAATTTTGAGGATTGCGGATGGAAAGCAATTGAACCATGCAGAAGGGTGCTGCCTGAATGTCTGTCACTTTGAAGACAGGGGCTGCTTGCAGCAGGTCTGTCTGTTCGGAGGTGGTGTGAGCGTAATAAAAACATCAGATGAAAAAGCGGAACTGCGTCGAGCAAGGGCTGCGACGCTTGCTTTCATGATTGCAGCCTGCCTCTGGCAATGGGCATTTTATCTCTTTGTTGCCTGCTATGCACTTGGTGTCGGTGCGTGGCTGATTCAGCGTCGCTTCATTTATCGCCCGGCAAAACGCCCCTACCGGTCCCCGTCGAGCCTGCGACTTGAGGGTGTTGACGAAATCCGCATGGAGGGGGCCGATGGCGGACAAATACTGGCCTGGAAGATCGAAGCTCAACCCGGGATGCCGACAATCCTTTATCTGCATGGCAATAACTGCAACCTGTCCAACCGGCTTGAGCGTGTGAGCCGTTTTTCGGGCGATGGCTACGGCCTGTTGATGCCGAGCTTTCGCGGCTATGGTCTTTCCGACGGTCGGCCTTCGGAGGTCAATAATGTCAATGACGCCCTGAAAGCTTGCGAGGATCTGCGCGCCAGCGGTATTCAGGCACGGGACATTGTTGTCTATGGCGAATCGCTGGGGACCGGTGTGGCGGTTCAGGTTGCCGCAAAATGCCCTGTCGGGGCGCTGGTTCTTGAAGCGCCCTATACCAGTCTGCGTGATCTTGTCCGCTACAAACTGCCTTTCATTCCGGCCTGGGCTTTCTTAAGAGACAGTTATGATTCGGTTCGGCATATTCGCAAGGTTGCGGCACCATTGCTGATTGTTCATTCTCTCGGAGACGATATTATCCCCTTTGCTTTCGGCCGCCGCTTGTTCAGGGCGGCATCTGATCCGAAAGCGTTTTTGCGTGTCAGGGGGGCGGGACATACCGGACTCTTTCGGGCCGGTGTCTGGCCGGACATTCGCCGGTTCATTGAACAGCACGTGGAAAATGCAGCCGGAAACGGCGGGAAAATCCGCAGGAAAAGGGATTTGCTGCGTCAAAAGGCAAGGAAAGCGGCGCACACGCCGGTTCGCCCTGCTTTGAGGGGGCAACGCCGATCTGGTGCGTAATGTTGCGGCGCGGGGGCTGTACTGGAATTTTTTCTCTTTTGTTGTACACACAGACTCGCCTGTTCTATCCTCGCAACCGGATATGATTCAGCAAACGGGCCAACTCCATGAGACCTGGAATAATTTTGTTTTTCATTTTTGCCGTCTGGCTTGTGATCGTCGTCGGCATGTATATCTTTCAAAGAAAATTGCAGTATTTTCCCGATACCGGCTATGTCAGGCCCGAGGATATCGGCCTGGAAAATGTTGAGGAAGTTGTGGTCAAAACGCGCTATACACGGCGTTTGCTGGCCTGGTATGTGCCGGCCCCCGAAGGGCGACCAACAATTCTCTATTTTCACGGCAATGGCGGTTCTCTGGCAACAAGGGCCGGGCGTCTGGAATTTTTTCGTGAGCAGGGCTACGGGGTTCTGCTGACCACCTATCGGGGTTATTCCGGCAGTTCCGGCAGCCCGGCGGAATTTCCTATCAAAATGGATGCGCTTTATTTTTATCACTGGTTGCAGGCCCGCGGTGTGCCGGAAAAGGATATTGTGATTTACGGCGAAAGTCTTGGTACCGGTGTGGCGGTGGCCACGGCGCTTGGCCATCATCCCGGTGCACTTGTTCTTGAAGCGCCATTCAGTTCTGCGGTGGATGTCGGGGCCTTGCGCTTTCCCTGGTTGCCCGTCCGCCTGACGATGAAGGATCGCTACGAAAACACGAAATATATCGGCGAGATCACAGCCCCGGTTTTTATCGTGCACGGGGAGCTGGATCGGGTCATCCCCGTCCATCTTGCCAGAAAACTGTTTGACGCCGCCCGTCAGCCCAAGGAAGCGGTCTGGCTTCGTGATGCCGGACATAATGATCTTTATTCAAAAGGGGCGTTTGAACTGATAGCCCGGTTTATCGAACGCCATCGTTGAGCGCTAACAGGGCATACAGGCGCCACAAGGGGGGTCAATAGACCCGTGTGACCTTGTAGCCCGATTTTTGCAAGAGCGCGACAAGCCCGTGTTTTCCCGGCAGGTGGGCGGCGCCAACGGCAATAAACAGTTTGCCATCGGCAAGTAGCGGCAGTGCCCGGTCGTGCATGATTTTGTTGCGTTTGAGGACCAGTTCCTTTTCAAATTTTTTCAGCAGGGCTATGTCCTGCCGGTTCGGATCGGGAGCGGTTTTGTTTGCCGCCATGTCCTTGCGGGTCAGATAAAGGGCGAATTCCCAAAGGGCCGCCGGTCGCCTTTGCAGATAGAGCATTTTCATGGTCTCGATCTGGTCTTCAAGCAGATGGTGCTGACGCAGGCTGTTCATGAGAAATTCTTTCTGAACCTTTTCCGGCAGGGCTTCAAATACGGAAAACTGCTCCCTGACCGTTTCAAGGCCAACAATTCGGGCGCCGTTTTTCTTCGCCTCTTCGGCAATGACCGCATCCAGGGCTTTTTTGCCGATCTTTTGCCGTTCGACCTCGCAACGTGGCAGGGACAGGCTGAGCATGACGAACCAGGGCTTCATGATGCGAGACGATGCCCACGGCATGGCGTAGCCCGAGAGAGTCTTTTTCAAAAGCGCGAGTTCCTTTTTGGAAAGAACGGATTCCAGGGTGCGGCCATCGGTATAGGCCAGCAGGGAGATATTTCTGGCAATGGCCATTGCCATTTTTGTTTTGTCGACAATTTCGCTGATTTCGAGGGCGACGGTCCGGGTCTTCTCCAGCGCATCATATACCGGTTCGGGCAGCGTGGTCAGGCGCTCGTCTGTCATGTGCATGGTGCCATACAGAAAGGAAGGCGCGACGCCTGGATGCTCGATTTTCCACAACAGCCCCTGTCCATTGACGACGGATTTTTCCCGGCGGATGACTTCGGCATAGCCGTCCGGGTTGGCGGTTCGCAGGTTCTCCAGCAGGTTTCTGCCGTGGCAGGTCGGCACAGGCGCTTTGGCAAAAACAGGGGCATTGGCCTGCCAGACAAACAATATGGTGATGGCCAGAGCCACCAGGATGATGATTGCGCGCGCGCGTCTCATAATCGTTTTCCCTGTTGTTGAGCGATTTTCCGTAGCCGTTCGGCCAACGGGTTCTGCATCAGTTTTTCATTGCGACGAGAACGCGACTTTGAGTCCGAATTGTGACCACTATGAAAAGGCGGTTATAGAACGGGTCTTTTTTGTGACAGATGAAGCGCTCCGTATATCACCAGAACCATGCCCGCAAGATGCCATATGGTAAAGGGTTCTCCGAGCAGCCCGATACCGAGAACCGTCGTGAAAACCGGTCCGATCGCCGAAAGCAGGGCCGTTTGACCGGAGCCGATTTCTTCTATGGCGGCGGCAATAAGAAAAGAGGGGATGACCGTTGCGAGGACGGCAATCAGGAAGGTCAGCCCGTAGACCGGCAAGGGTTGCAGCAGCATTTCCGGTGATCGGGTCACGGCGAAATGAACGAGAATGGCAATACTGGCAGCGATCATGGCAAGACAGGTAAACAGGCGGCTGCCAAGTTTTTCGATTTCGAATTGCGAGAACAGTATATAACCGGCAAAACTGAGAGCGGCACCCAGTATGCAGGCGGCTCCGGTGATTATATCTGTACCAAACAGTTTCAGGTCCTGACCGAAAATAATGGCCAGCCCCGCCCATGTCAGGATCAGGGAACCGGGAAAACGCGGATCGATCGGGCGTTTGAAAAACATCGCCCCGAGCAGAATAACGAAGGCCGGATAGGTGAACAGGATCAGTCGCTCGAACTGAGCCGTCACCATCGTCAGGCCGTAAAGATCAAGATAGCTGGCGATATAATAGCCGACAATACCGATAATGGCAGTCCGCGCCAGTGTCTGCGACGACAGACGGGTTTTGATGTGCATTTTCCGGCGCTGATGAACAGCCAGCAGGGCGAACAGCAGATAAAATGGCAGTGAAAACGCCATGCGCAGAGTCATGAGCGTCACCGCATCAATGGGCCAGCCATAGGTGAACCGTATGATAATCGGCTTTGTCGAAAACAGGCAGGCCCCGACGACAGCAAGAGCGATGCCCCTGCCGGAAAGGCGGTAGAGGGGCTGTCCGGTAGCGGACGTGGTGTCCGGCAATGGTTCATGTGAAGTAAAATGGCGGGTCATCATGGTTCCTTTTGCAAGAGGCAACGCACAAAAGGAAGATGATGGAATGAAGGAAAGCACCGGCCTTTTATGTGAGAGGCCGGTTTCGCTGCGGCACTGTCAGCACACGCGCAGCCATTCCGGCACGACGATCGGAAGTCGTTTCGATAGCGATAGCTGTTTGCGCCGAATGGTGTTTTGCATGACCGGTTTGTGTTCCACTGACGAATATAACGCTGTTACAGGCCCGTCATAACGAATGTCGGGCGGCGAGGCAAGTGTGTTGGCTCTTTGTTTACCATAAATATTATTTTCTCTACAAAGAATAAAAAGGCGATTTTTTTCAATGCCCTGGTAATCAGATCTCAAAACATTTTCGTTAATCTTGCCGACAGTTATCCCGTTTCGGGTGTATGCGTATGGTATCGAGTTTGTGAGGGTGAAATGGTTTTGTGGGAAACAGCGGCAACCGGTCCCGCCGGTGCACGGACACTGTTTGCAGGAAAGTCGGGCGATGCAGGGACGACTGGCGGGGATGCTCGCGCGACGGGCAGTGCAACGGATCGTGATGCCGGTTCTCTTTTGTCGATGCGTTCGCCATCGGGGTCTGCTGCAATAGCGGGTGCCGGCGGTGTTCTGATCGCTTCCGGGCTGTTGCTGACTTCCGGTGCAACACTCATTGAGATGCTGCATCTGCCGATCACCTCTGTTTTTGCTCTTTCGGGAACAATCCTCGCCGCTCTGGGGGTTGGCTATCTGGTTACAGAACGTGGCAGGGCCGCGGAACAGGCCAGGCAGGATTTTCTGACATCGCAAAAGATTGACAGGCTGACCGTTCGCCTTGATGAAGGCATCGAATCCCTGCGTGATGTGCAATGGGAAATGCGCGACAGCGAATTGCGCTATCGGGACCTGCTCGACAATCAGCTCGATATCATCATGCGCCGCGACCGCAGCGGACGGATCAGCTTTGTCAATGATGCCTTTTGCGCAACCTTCGGCGTCGATCAGAATGCCATGATCGGGGCGCCGTTTGAACCGCAATATGTGACCGATACGCCCCGTCTGTCTTTCGGGGCTTTTGGCGAGGAAGATCGGCTTGCCTATGAACAGCAACTGATGACAGAGCATGGACCGCG
>JALXEI010000104.1 GCA_027069645.1 Hyphomicrobiales bacterium | reverse complement strand
ACCTGACGCAGACCGGGACCCGTTTTGAGGCGTTGCAACGGGGAGAGAACGGCACGCGCCGACGTGCCGTTTTCAGTGCGACACGCACCCGAAAGAGTGTGTTGCTGGGTTATTACAAACGGGCCGGCAGGGAGATTGTCGATATCACCCGCTGTCCCGTTCTTGATGACAGGATTGTCGAGGCCCTGCCAGCCTTGCGCAAGCTGGTGCGGGTGATGCTGTCGCGTCGCAATATCGCAAGGATATCTGTTCTCGCCACCCGCGGAGGGCTTGATATTGTCATTGATGATGTGCCGCCGTTAACGGATCCGGCAAGGCGCATCGAGGTGACGGAACGGAGTTCAGAACTGAAACTCGCCCGCCTCGGCGTTGCCGGTGAGTGTATAATTGAAAGAGATAAAGCCCTGATCGCTTTTGACGGCCTTCCGGCTCTTCCACCCGCCGGGGGGTTCCTTCAGGCCAGTGAGGTGATGCAGGATCATATGATCCGTCATGTTCTGGCACTGACAAAAGATTTTCCCGGAGGCCGGGTTGTGGACCTGTTTGGCGGCATGGGGACCTTTTCCCTTCCCCTGGCGCGTCGTTTTCAGGTGCTGGCGGTTGAATATGACAGGGCGGCGCTCGCGGCCCTGCAACGCTCGGCGGCCTTGTCCAAAGGGCTGAAGCCGGTGGAGACGCTTGAGCGGGATCTGACGGAAATGCCTTTGTCGGTGCGTGAGCTGAAGGGATATGATGTCGCCCTGTTCGATCCGCCGCGGGCCGGAGCCCTCGCCCAGGTCAGTGAACTGGCAGGGTCCGATATACCGGTACTGATCGCCATCTCGTGCAATCCCGCGACCTTTGCAAGAGATGCCAGGATTCTTGTAGATGGTGGCTACAGGCTGAAAAGCCTGAAACCGTTTGACCCGTTCCTCTATTCGCCCCATGTGGAACTGATCGCGGAATTTGTGAAGGAATAAGCTTTCCGGAGGTCAGGAAAAGAATATTTTGAACCGTTTTGGCTGTTGCGGCGACTTACCCGTTGCAAGTGAGAAATTCACGATTGAAACAGCAAAATAAACGGGAGTTATTCTTATGAATATGCGTCATATCACAAAAGTCGTCGCTATTGTCGTGGCAACAGGATTCATTGTTCCGGTAACGGTGACAACCGCCTCGGCGAAGAGCTGCAAGGGTTATTCCATCGGGAAATCGGGCAGCAAGAAATGGACAAATCTGAGTGCGCGCCTCAGCGCTCGCTGGGCCTGGCATAAATATGTAAGGAACCATGTCGGCTGGAAGTGGTCAACCTATGCCTTTGCGAGAAACAAGGGGTATGACTGTCACCGGACGGGCGTAAAATGGCGCTGTACGGCCTATGGACGTCCCTGCAAACTCTAGCCGGACAGACCGCTTTCAACTCAAACAGATACTGGAAATCAGGGGATGACAACAATATCGTCCCCGCTTCGAACACGAACAGGGAATAAAACAATGACCATGAACAGCAGCCAACTCGCCCGTGCTCTTTTGATCGGAGCCGTATTGACGACAGCAGGTTTTTCCGAGGCCGGTGCATTACAAAAGGCCAGTGTTGGCCTGAATCTGAACACCAATGCCGTCAGTCGCAGCTATGTTGCAGCACAAATTCGCAGCCAGGCTCGAAAAAAGGGAATCAGACTTTCATCGCGTGAGGTCAACACGGCGGCCCACGGGGCTATAAACAGGCTCAGGGCAAAGGGCCGCGGGCCGCAAAAAGGGATCATTCATCTGAAGTTTAAACGTTTTACCATTTGTATTGCATGGGGAAAAGACAAGGGTCATTGCTCCTGACTATATTTGCAGAGATCAAAAGGGAGTGGATCAAGGGGCTACTCCCTTTTTTCGGTCGGGTCAGTCAACTGAAGAGCTGTCGCTTGTATCCTGTACCAGGGAACAGCTGTACCGCTGACAGGAAAATTGCCAGCACGGGTGATCTGTTTTATTCTTGACGCCTATGAACAAGGATCACGCCCCCGAAATGCGCATGGTTGGCGAATCTGTGCTGATCGTTGAATTCGGTCGGCAGTTGTCGCGCGACATCAATGATGCCGTACTGGCCTTTGACCGCGGCTTGCAGGACCATACCGTCGAGGGATTGCTGGAGTGTACGCCGACCGGCACTTCGATTGCCCTACGTTTTGATCCGTTGCAAGTGACGCCCGACAGGTTTCGCCATATCATTCGCGAGCTTGTTGCCGATATGGATCTGTCACCGGGCAGCGGAAAAAGTATCAGGCGGTGCTGGCGTTTGCCTGTTTTGTATGGCGGCGAGGCAGGGCCTGACCTCGATTTTGTGGCCGCGCAAATGTCCTGTTCGGCAGATGAGGTTGTGCAGCAGCACCAGGCCACGCGCCAGCGCGTGTTCATGGTGGGGTTTGCGCCGGGATTTCTCTATACCGGCCTGTTACCCGAACGGTTCCATATACCGCGCCTGCCGGAGATCAAGCCCAAGGTCCCGGCCGGATCGGTTTCCATCGCCATCGGGCAGACGGTGGTTTCGTCAACCGCTCACCCCACCGGCTGGCATACTATTGGCCGCACCCCCTTTGTCAATTTTGATCCCGGGCGCGAGCCGCCGGTCGTGATCCGCGCCGGTGACGAGATCGAATTTTGCGTGATTGATGCGCGCGAATACAAGGACCGCACGGGGCAGACAGAGCTTGAGAGTTTTGAAATATGAGTGCCGGTCTGAAAGTGTTGCGGGCCGGGCCCTGTGTCAGTGTCCAGGACAGGGGGCGGCCCGGTTTCTTGCGAGATGGCATTGCCGAGGGCGGGGCGATTGATCGCCTTGCTCTTGAGGAAGGACGGTTGCTGGTGGGCAATGATCCGGGCCTTGCCTGTCTTGAATATGCCGGTTATGGCGGACGCTTCGAAATCGCCGGCGCCCCTCTGTGCCTCGCGCTCACAGGGGCCTCGGCACCGCTACGCCTTGACGACAAACCGCTTCAGCCCAGGTGCAGCTTTTCGGCTCGTCCGGGCCAGGTGATCGAACTGGGGATGCCGGTTGACGGGAATTACAGCTATCTGAGCGTGGCCGGGGGTATTGATGTGACCCCGGTCCTCGGATCACGATCAACCCATGTCCGGGGCGGTTTTGGCGGTTTTGAAGGGCGTTGCCTGCGCAAAGGGGACCTTCTGCCTGTCGGGAAAACGGAACAGAGTAGTTGCGGAATGGTGTTGCATCATCCCGATCGTTCCCTTGATGCCCCGATACGGATTTTGTGGTCGGCACAAAGGGATCTGTTCGGGGAGAAGGAATTGCAACTCTTTGCCAATACGGCCTTTGTTGTCACCTCCGAATATGATCGTATGGGCGTGCGGCTTCGCAGCCGTGCGGCCCCGGTTTGCGTGCAAAAGGGACTTGAGGCGCTTTCCGGGGTGATCGTTGCGGGGGATATTCAGATACCCGGCAACGGCCAGCCCGTTGTGCTGCTCGCCGATCATCAGCCAACCGGCGGATACCCGCGCATCGCCACCATTATTGCGGCCGATCTTGACATGTTTGCACAATTGCCGCCGGGTAGCGAGGTTCGTTTCGAGCCCGTTACAGAGCAACAGGCTGTTGAGGCGCTGGCGCAATTGTCAAAACGGATCGGGCGCTTGCCGGAGCGGTTGCAAAAACATGTTGCCGATCCCCTTGCCCCGGCGGAATTGCTATCAACGAACCTGATAAGTGGCGTTACAACGGGTTCCGACAATTCGGGAGAAACGCAATGACACTTGCCATCGACCTCAATGCCGATCTTGGTGAAAATCCTGTCAGCCTGCACGATGGAAATGATGTGGCCATGCTCGACATTGTTACCAGCGCCAGTATTGCCTGCGGTTTTCATGCCGGAGATCCCCTGCAAATGAGCGAGCTCGTTGCAGAGGCGCTGGCACGGGGAGTGGTGATCGGTGCGCATCCCGGCTTTAACGACCGTCCCGGTTTTGGTCGCCGTCGCCCGTCCGCTATAGAGCCGGGTAAACTGGAGGCTGAACTGGTTTATCAGATCGGTGCCTTGCAAGGTATTGTCAAAAGCAAAAAGGGAAAGGTGCGCCATGTCAAGCTGCATGGCGCGCTTGCCAATATGGCTTGCGAGAATTTCGATCTGGCGCAGACCTGCGTTCGCGCGACAAGAGCGGTTGATCCCGCGCTGGTTCTTCTGGTCATGCCGGGCACGCAAATGGAAAAGGCTGCTCTGGCAGCGGGAAGCCCGGTGATAACCGAGATCTATGCCGACCGCGCCTATAACAGGGATGGCACGCTGGTGTCCAGGGATCGTCCCGGTGCTGTCATTGAAGATCCGCAACGGGCGGCGGACCGTATGCTGGAACTGCTGGAGACCGGCAGACTGACCTCCATAGATGGCGAAAAGATCATACTGCGAGGGCAGTCCATCTGCGTGCATGGCGACAACGCCCGGGCCGTCACGATGGCGCAGACCCTGCGCAACCGTCTCGAAAAAGCCGGGATCCGTGTCAGCCCGCCTTCAGGATCCTGACAGGTTCGGCGGGCCTTTCTTCCCCGGGGCCACATTCGGTTTCCCAGGGCCAGGCGTTGATGCCGCCTCTGACAGAAACAGCGTCGAGGCCGTGTCGGGCCAGCAAAAAGGCTGCCGCTTTCGAGCGCCTTCCGGAGCGGCAATAGATCACATATCTTTGCGCGGGATCAAGGTCCGTGATGCGACCCCCGAGTTTATCCAGCGGCACAAGCGTTGCATTTGGAATACGTGAAATTTCATATTCCATTTCATAACGGCAATCGAGCAGAACGGCGCCTTGTGCCAACATCTGCCGGGCTTTTGCGGCATCGACTTCCCGGAGCAGGCTGTTTCGCAAAAAGCGATCAAAATCGCGTCTGCCAAGACGCAACAAACGGCAATTTTCCATTGCGCGAACCGTCGTGCTGCGAAGACCGTTTTGCAACAGGGCCTCATCGCCAAAAACATCACCTCCGGCAAGCGTGGCGGTGCAGACAGCGGGTGTTTCTTCAAGGGGGTCGCTTCGCCAGACTTCAAGCTGTCCCGTTTCAACAATATAGAAATATTCCCCGGTCTCGCCCTGTCGAAAGATGTCCTCACCGCTGACATGTTCACTTGCTTGCAAGGCTTTGGCACAGGCAACAAGCTGGTCAGGAGACAGGGAGGAGAAAACCGGAATGCCGGTCAGCCATTGCAGCCGCTCGCGTATGGCCGGGGGCTGATCCGACAAATCATCAAGAAGAGCTGTGCGGGAAACCGCTTCATCAAGACGATTGCCATCGATCAATATAACTTTCGAATGACGGTCAAATCTCAGCAAACTGCCGCGCGGTGCATAGACCAGAGTAATGTCGGTATCGGCACCATTGCCGTTGCGGCATTTTCTCATGGCCGCAAGAGGGCGGCCGGGTGTGTCACCAAGCAGGCAGATTTCCCCCTCGACAAGACCGAGATAGCAGTCGGCCTTGATGGTCAGGGTTTCATCCGCAGAACCCGTTTGCACAAATGCTGTGGAAACAATGTCTTCCAGAAGGGTGGAGGGTATATCGGCAAACAGCCGGATCGAGGCGATCAGGGCCGTCAGTGTCTTCTGGTGGTCGGGAGATGATATTATTGCAGATCTCCCGCGGGGTGTGTGTCCGGTTTCGGTCATTTCCAGCCTGCTCTTGTCACATCTTATCTGGCCTCCTGTCCGGTTCCGGCATCAATCTGACGGAGTAGCCGGTTGAGGCGTTTGAGGTTGTCATCTGTATGCCGGATATAACTGGAAAGAGCAGAGCGGGTTTTGGGACCAAGATGCCCGTCAATTTTGCCAGGATCATAGCCCAGTTCCCGAAGACGCTGTTGCAGCGCAAGAATATAGGCTGTGTTATCGTTTTCGAGAGGAAGATCGGATTCGATCGTCTGGCGGGGAAGAGAGGAGGGGGTCGGACCGGTCTGCGAGGGCGTATTGAAGCTGGTCCGGTAGAGCGTTGCAGCGGCCAAAATGGCAATCAGATAAAGCAGCAGCATGTTGCGGGCAAACAGTCCCGCCGGTTCGCCGTTTGTCAGGTGCCGGAGGCGGGCAAGGGCCGCGCTACGGTTGCGGGGCGCGGTCCGGCCCCTTTGCAGATAGGCGCGCCAGGCTTCCGGCGTATCTTCCATTTCGGCTTTCCGAAACGCTTTGTCATCGGCAATAGTCAGCAGTTTGCGTCTTGCCTGTCCGGCATGGATGCTGCCGGGATGGTCTTTCAGGAATTCCTCGATCTCCCTCGTATTTCCGGATGCCTCGATTTTTGTCCATGTTTCCCTGTCGCTGTCGGGTGAGCCGCCATTCTGTTTCCCGTTCGCATGTGCGTCATGCAGGGCATTGACGGCTTCAAAGGTGGTCAGAAAGATTTGTCCTGGTGCCAGTTTGTCAAGGAGGTCCGTTTGCATCAGGTGATCGAGAACCGGGCCCTTGATTTCGGCAAAGTGGAGGGTGACGCCCGAGGCGCGCAGATTGACAATGGCGCTTTCCAGAGCCCGCAATGCGGAACTGTCGATATAGCTGACGGAATGAAGATTCAGGATCACATGACGGACGGATTTGTGCCTGGCTACCTCGTTCAGCAGACGGTTTTCGAGCCAGCTGGTATTGGCAAAATAGAGGTTTTCATCAATGCGCATGATGAGAATCTGTTTGTCTATATCAACATAGTGGCGTTTGACATTGCGAAAATGCTCCGTACCCCTGATGCGTCCGAGAATGGCATAGTGGGGCTGGCTTGTCCGCCACAGATACATGAAGATGGATGTTGCAACGCCCAGCATAATGCCGCGTTCCACCCCAAGCGCAATCACCGCGGCAAAAGTAACGCCATAGGCCAGACCATCGGCGCGGTTGTAGCGCCAGGCGGAAAAGAAGGGCGTGAAATCAATGAGGCTGGCCACGGCAACGACAATAATGGCCGCAAGAATGGCCTTTGGCAGATAGTAGAGGGCCGGCGCAAGGAAAACCAGCGCTATGGCAATGAGTGTTGCAGTGACAAGAGCTGCCGCCTGGGTGCGGGCCCCGGCCATGAGATTGACCACCGAACGCGAAAAACCGCCTGTCACCGGAAAACCGCCCGTGAAAGCCGAACCGATATTGGCGAGCCCCAGACCGAGCAATTCCCGGTCGGGGTCGATCATTTCGCGTCGTCTTGCCGCGAGGGATCGAGCCATTGCCAGACTCTGGATATAGCCGACAATGGCAATAATCGCCGCCGGTGCCAGCAGTTGTTGCAGGGTTGCAAGGTCTGCCAGTGGATTGACCGGTCGCGGCAATCCGGCCGGCACAGTGCCAACGATACTGACGCCATAACGGTGATCCAGTCCGGTCAGCCAGGTCACAATGATTGCCGTGATGACGATTACCAGCATGACGCTCCGCGCCAGAAGCCCGGCGCTCGTTTCAGACACGCCAAGACGGGTCAGGGCTGTACTGAACAGGCCGCGCGCGGCCAGCAGGGCAATGGCCGCAACGCCGATCAGCAGGGTAACGGGATTGATGTCCTGCAAATGGCGGAAAATATCAGCCACAAGCGTGGGAATATAGGATGTGCGGGGCAGGTTGAGCCCCAGCAGATGTTTGACCTGGGAAAAGCCGATAATCAGAGCTGCGGCGGTGGTAAAGCCGGAAATAACCGGCTGGGAAATGAAATTGGTCAACCGGCCAAGCCGCAGCAAACCGGCCAGCAGCAAAAAACAGCCACCGAGCAGGGTGAGGGCAAGAGCCAGCATGACATATTCCGGCGAACCCGGGGCAGCCAGAGGGGCGAGCGCGGACCCCGTCAGCAGGGTGAGAATGGCAACCGGACCAACGGCAAGTGTGGTACTGGTGCCAAACACGGGATAAAGGACAAGGGGAACAATACCGGCATAGAGTCCCGCTTCGGGTGGCAGTCCGGCCAGCATCGCATAGGCGATGCTCTGGGGCAACAGCATGATGGCGACAATGGTCCCGGCAAGCAGGTCTCCGGATATATATTCGCGCCTGTAGGAAAACAGCCAGTCGAGAATCAGGGGACGCTCCGGGGCGGGCGCTTTTGTGGTATGGGCGCTGACGGGGCTCGACCGGTGTGCTTTGGATGCTCCGGGTTTTGCCATTGGCAGTTCTGTCTCCCGGCTTGAGGGGCTGATTTGAAGGCCATTGTAGGTATTTAGCGGATTGAATTCAACGGCAAAACGGGCGAGGCCGTCGATGCATCAGTGCAGGATTGCATTTTGTCAGGGCGAAATCTATTCTGCTGTTTTTTCGGGGCTTCTTGAAACAGGGGGTTGGATTTATGGCGGGTGTCGTGATTGTCGGAGCAGGACAGGCAGGCTATCAGGTGGCGGAAAGCCTGCGGACTGAAGGTTATGAGGGGCCGATAACACTGGTGGGGGAGGAGTCCGTTCTGCCCTATCAGCGCCCGCCGCTTTCCAAGGACTATCTGCTGGGCCGGATCGATGCGGAGCGTATTTTGTATCGACCGATGGAATTTTATCGTCAGAACGACATTGATTTGCGGCTTGAAACCCGTGTTGTTGACCTCGATCCAGCCCGAAAATGCGTACAGCTTGCCAGCGGCGACACTCTGAACTTTGAGGCACTGGTGCTTGCAACCGGTGCGCGGGTGCGAAGGCTGTCCATCACCGGGGCGGATCTCCGGGGTGTCTGCTATCTGCGGACACTGGCGGATGTTGACGATATTGGCGCCCGCCTTGAAAAGGCGCGTCAGGTGGTGGTGATCGGCGCCGGCTTTATTGGCCTTGAATTCGCATCTGTCGCCCGCAAGTCAGGCAAGCTGGTGACGGTTCTGGAAGCAATGGACCGTGTCATGGCGCGTGTCGTTGAACCGGAGCTCTCGGACTTTTTTACCCGCCTGCACAAAAGCCACGGCGTCGATATTGTTTGCAATGCGCAGGCTGATGAAGTGATCGGGGAAGGGGGGCGCGTTACCGGCGTGAAAACCGTTGACGGGAAATTGCTGAAAGCCGATCTTGTGGTGGTCGGCATTGGTGTTGTGCCGAATATGGAACTGGCCGAACAGGCGGGCATTGATTGCGGGAACGGTATTATTGTTGACGGCTTTGGCGAGACATCTGCTGCCGGTATATATGCATGCGGGGATTGCGCTTCCTATGTGCATCCTTTTGCAGGCGAGGCCATTCGGCTGGAGTCTGTTCAAAATGCCGGGGATCAGGCTCGTGCGGTGGCCGCGAAAATAGCCGGTCACGACAAACCCTATATGGCCGTTCCGTGGTTCTGGTCGGATCAGTATGATGTCAAGCTGCAAATGGCGGGGCTGACCATTGGTTGTGACAGTCATGTGGTGCGGGGGGATCCGGACAGCGGCCATTTTTCCCTTTTCCACTATAAAAATGATCGTTTGCGCGCCGTTGAGGCGGTTGCGCAGCCGCGTGACTATATTGTCGGGCGCATGTTGCTGGAAAAGGGGATTTCGCCCGATCGTCAGCAGGCGGCAGAACCGGATTTCAACCTCAAAACACTTTTGTCGTAAACGCCTTTTTGTTGACCGGATTGGCATTGATAAGGGGGCCTCGTAACGCTATGGTTAATAAAGTCCTGGCACTGATCGAAAATCTGTTGCTTCACGATCAGACAGGTCAGCAGGGTGGAGTTATTTGTTATGCAAACAGTATTGCGCCGGTCCGGTGGTGTTCTGGTCTTCCTTTCAACCTTGTGGTTTATTCTGGCAACGCCGTTGCTGGCCGAGGATATTGCCCATCGACGGATCATCGGCTTTTCACCTGACGGAAATTATTTTGCCTTTGAGCAGTCGGGAATAGAAAACGGAAGCGGTCGCGCCTATGCTCATATTTTTCTGATCGATACCCGCTATAACAAATGGGTCAGCGGCTCGCCATACCGGGCAACGGCGAGGGGATACCGCAAGTTGCGTCGCGCACGGCGAAAGGTTCGAGATCTCGCACGCAGCAGTCTGCGGCGCTATCGGATCAGCAAAAAGGGCGTTGTGCTGGCCAGCAATCCGATTACCGAACTCAACGCCGATCCGCACCGGGTCAGCGTTCATACCCGTCGAACCATCCGTCAGCTTGATGAACCGCTGGTCTTTTCCATACGTGAAATCAATGTGCGCACACCGCGTTGTCGCCGCTATACAGGGCGTCGCATCAAGGGCATGATCATTCGGGTTCGTCGCAAGGGCGGGCGCTGGAAAACACTCCATTCCGATACGCGCATTCCCAAAAGCCGGGGATGTCCGACCCGCTACAGCATCGAGGATGTCATTCGTCTGAAAAAACGCGATGGCGGGGCCGTTTATGCTGTTATCTACAGCTTTATCCGATCCGGTCCCGATGGCGAGGAGCGCCGTTTTATCGCCGGTGGCTGGCATGATGATGAGGGCGACTATAAAGAACCTGACTATTATGGCGACCTTTATGATTATTATGGCGGGAGAGGCTCGAACAGCGCCGTCAATGACAGCTATGATGACGGGAACAGCGGCAGCTATCGGGATGACAGAGAGGATTATGGCCGCGATGATCCCGAGGTTGATCGCAACGGTAATGATTATACCAATGAAGATGCGGCACCCTATGTTGATGGACAGGATGGCAGTGGTTATATGAAATACAAGCGTGCACCCGGTTCGCGCTAACCCGCGATATGGTGAGAAACGCGGGTTTGAACGGGCCCCCCGGATGGCAAAAATGTGAGTCACCGGGACAGGCAGGTCATACGATATGACAGCATGTTGAAGGAGACGGAAATGAGCTTTGAAGAACTCCAGGCCGAAATTGGGCTGCTTCTCACGCAAATGGAAAACCAGCCGCAGGGACGGCATGAGTTGCATGAGCAAATTCGGGAAAAAATAAACGAAATGCGCGCCTATGGCCTGCCGGTTCCACAGGATTTTCTTGATCTTGAGAAAAAGCTGGAAGAGGAGTTTGCCAGCGATGAAAAGGCCGGATAATACAAACCACAAAAAGTCTGACCCTTGTAATTTGCTCGGGTTCTGCTCCCCGGACAAGCGGTAGCGCAGAGCCGGGGTCCAGAGTCGCAAGTGATATGCTTTGTTTTTATTTGTTTTCTCAACCTGTTCCGTCTTTGCTGCCCCTGGACCCCGGATCAGCGCTGTCGCTTGTCCGGGGAGCGAAACATCGAGGCAGAACGATAAAGGTGAGTCATTCCTTTTCCATTCCGGTATAAAACCGGCCACCGACGATATTTTCCCCTTTTTACGGACCAGCCCGGCAACCGCTTGTTAACCATGACATCAGCGTGGCCGGGCCGGAGGGATCATCTTCAAGGTTCATTAATTTCGTGAGGTAATACTCGCCCCTGTATATTGTATTGCCGAATGAGCCAGGCTTTGCCTGGCCGGTGGGGGTTGTCGAGTTGCGTCAGTATCTTTCCATATTCACGCCAGCCAGTGCTGCGGGTAGCAAGCGCAAGCGGACCGGTTCAGACGAAAAATCTGCCGGTCGCAATGGCGAAAATAATCTTCAGACAAGCGATTTCTTCGACAAAATAGCCCTGATGGGCAGTGATATCACCTGCGTGCTGACGCGGAGCGGTGAAGTAATCGATTGCACGGTTGCAACCGGGCGCTTTCACGGCCTTCAGGGCGATGACCTGCGCGCGGGCGGTTTTCTCGACCGGCTGCATGTTTCCGAGCGTCCGGCCTTTTTGATGGCCCTTGCCGATACCTGTGAGCAGGGTACGCAAGCCCGCCTTGAATTGCGCCTTCGTTGCCCGTCGCCGGATCGGGGACAGGATCGGTTCGTATGGATCGAGTTGATCTGTTCTGTTCCTGACCGTGAGGAAACCGGAACAGCAAACGAGACCGAAACCCGTCAGCCCCTGCTGGCCGTGGTTCGCGATATCTCGCACTGGAAACAGCGAGAGGAAGAGGCGAACACCGACCGGCAAAGGCTTCGTGAGGAACTGGCTGGCAAGACGCGACTGCTCGCCGCCATGAGCCATGCGCTGCGCACGCCCCTCAATGCCATAATCGGTTTTTCGGAAATGATGACGCAGCCGGGAATTGAAGCGGACAATGCACAGCAGGTTTTTGAATATGCCGGAATCATCCATGACAGCGGCAAACATTTACTGGGAGTGGTTGATGAAATACGCGAACTGTCGCAATTTGACGTCGGACAATACCGGGCGGATCCGCATACATTCCCTGTCGCCGATCTGGTCAAGGCCGCTGTGGAAATTGTCGGTCCTGAAGCCGCTGAAAGGGATGTGCGCCTCCTGACTCCGGAGATCCGTGAATCATTGCAAATCTGTGCAGATTACCGTGTTTGCAAGCAGGCTCTTGCCGGCGTACTTGCGCTCGCCATCAGCTCGGCCAGGGAGAAACAGGCGCAACGGATTCATATCGCGGTTGAAGCGCACAGGCAGACCCTCGATTTTATAGTCACTGTGGGCGGTGTGGTCAGGGGCGGTCTTCCTGTTTTGCCGCCCGACGGGTCGCAATTGTCGACTTTTGTCGAGTTGCTCGCGGGCCGTTTGCATGGCGGACGCAATACGGACGGCCAGAGCTTTGTCAGCATTTCACTGCCGACCGGTTTGCCTGTCGCCATTGGAGATACCGCGTCTGTCGGGGAAGCTCCTGTCTATCAGATTGATGGTGATTCGCCCGAACCTGCGATACGGGTTGCTGCAGGGGGGATGTGAGATGGAGCCTCAACAGGCACGCCTGACATTTGCTGTCTTCCTGGCCCTGTCAGCGGCGATTGTTTTCAACGCTCTCTATTTGCAAAAGGACGCCGGTTTTGCCCCCGCGCGAGGTTATGCGGCAAGATTGCCCGTATCGGCCCGATTGCCGGGGGCCGGACATGCGGCAGGAAGGATGGCACACAGCAAGGAGAACGAACTGCTTCGGGCCATCCGGCGCGAACTGGCGGCGCACAATTACTTTCCTGGGCCGGTCGATGGGCTATCGGATCAACAGGGTGCGGATGTCAGGACCCGGGCAGCGATCATGGCCTGGCAGTATGACAACGGCCTCGTGGTTGACGGACGCCTTTCACAACGGCTGTTGAAAAGTTTTTTGTTTGGTGTTGCGACGTCGGATGCAACGCCCTCGGGGGCACGTCGTTTTAGCCCTGAAACCCGTCAGCTTGTGGCCGAGGTGCAGGGTATTCTGTCGGCCCGGGGGTATTACAATGGCCGGATTGATGGTCTGTTCGCCCGCAAAACGAGCGCCGCTATCAGACGTTTTGAAGCGCATCGCGGGTTGCCGGTAACCGGCCGCATATCGGGACTACTGGTGCAGGAACTGGTCCGTGTTACCGGTGTCCGGTTCAGGTCCTGGCAATAGGGCCAGCTTTTTCGAATGTTATACAAAGGGGAGGAAAAAGCGGACAGAAAACTTGCTTTCAGACGGTGTTTTCTGGCAATCAGGGGGCATGCGATTGAAGTCAGAAATCTGGGTCAAAGCCTATTTGCGCCGCGCCATGAGCGAGGGAATAGCCGGATATATTGCGGCCCGGGGGGATGAATTCGCGGGCGCTATCTTTATTCATATAGATGGTCTTGACGGCTCTCACTGGCTTTTCGGACCGGCCCCGGCGGGGCTTGATCTGTCCTCAAGCGAACGTCGCTGGGTCTCCTGCTTCGACTCTTCCCCTGTATCTGCGGAACAGGCAAACAGCTATCTTGCACAACAAAAAAAATATGATCCGGATCTGTGGATTGTTGAACTGGAAGATCGTCAGGGACGTCATTTTCTCGATGATCAACTGATCGATCACAAGATATAATACCCGGTCGTATATTACCCCGAAAAACGCTCCTGTTCCGGATGAGCGAACAGGTTTTCGTTCATTTTTTTTTTTTTTTTTGCATTTCATTAACTGCCGGTTTGCTTCACCGTAAGCACCCGCTGTGCGATGTTGACATTGTATTCAGGTTTCGTTCAGACTCCATTCATTATGACTTTGTTAACAAGCTATGGAGCTTAATGGAGAAGGTAACAGGTGTAGCGAAATCAGAAATAGTCAGGGGCCGATTGTCGATATTGTTTTGCAATACGGATTCTGTGGAGAGAGAGAAATGGCCAAGATCATTCAGTTTCCCGTTCATCGGGTGAACAGTGTCAAAAAGGAAGTCAGGGCGCTGCAAGGTGTGACAGCGGAAATTATCATTTTCCCTGGCATTCGGTTTGAATATCATGGCGTCAGCTTTGCCATTGCCCGGTAAATTGCCGGTCCGGGAGCAGATGCGTACCTGTCGATTGATATATCAGCGACGTGCGTGTGTGTAGATGACGGATCAATTTGCTGTTTTTCAGGTATGGGCAGGTCTTTTGCTGTTGACGCAATACGTCTCGACCGGCGAGCGTTCGCGGGCGTGCTCCTGTTTCTTTCAGAACCTGTTTTTCGATTGAGCTGACCGGCAAGGCTGCCGGTTATTGGAATGACCATTTTGTTCCCCGTAATTTTGTCTCTCGTTGATGGCAGATTTTTTCCTTTGAATTCAGTGACTCATTTTGAAGGAAATCATTGACCGGGAGGTCATAGAGGCGTGCGCGACGAGGGCGGATTTCACAAACAGCTTTCCTTTCTTTTCGTGGTGACGACGCTGGCGCTTGCGGCCTGTTCGGACCGGGGTGATCTCGGTCGTCATTCTCCTTCTCTCATTTCCCGAACCTGGACAGGATCCCTTGATCGGGCACGGCTGTTTCTTGGCAGGGAAGAAGATTATGACCTTCCCCTGACCGCAGCCGAAGATGCCTTGCGAATCCGGGCAAGGGACATGCAGGCCATCAGCTATAGCGGTCTGATCTCACAGGTGATACCGGCCCGAAGTGGTGACGGTTTTTATCGGGTGCAGGCACTGATCGAGGATTTGAAGGTCGAGCGACAGCGTTTTGACCGTTTTTGCGTGGCGGCTCGAAAAGTCATGAATATTGATGATGCGCGCCGCGAGCGTCTTGCCGGGCTGGATGCCCTGACGGCACGCAGACAACAGGCGGTGGCCCGGGAGAGGCGAGGGGAGAATGATCGCCTGATCAGGAATGCAATACGTCTCATGCGGCGTCGCTCCGGAAAATATCGTCAGTTGCTTGCTCGACTGCCGGTCGAACTACCGCAAGTCCCGCTCGCGGAACTGCAAGGGGCGCATGAAGCGTTTCATGAAGAAATTGTGCGTTGTCATGCGATGATCGATCAGCACGCCCATCGCTGGCTGGGACGCAGCCGCCTGTCGCTGAAATAGGCCCGCTTCGGGAGCGCTGCTACCGCCTCTTTCCGATGCGCTGCTCATGGGCCGCGGCCTGTTGTCGGGCAAAGACGACCGGACGGCAAAAAGCCTGTTTGAGCCTGTCTGAAACCTCGCTGGCAAAGGCAGAACCGGGAACCGGAGCACGGATCAGGACGATTCCCTGCGGGGAGGGAGCGGAGACGGTAATTTCGCGCAGTACATTGTTGCCCGTGCCCGATAAATTGCGTTCTCCCGGTTTTTCATTGTCGATAGTTTTGTCAAAAACAACGAGCAGATTTACCGCCTGGCTCTGCACATCCCGCCCACTTATGAGATAGTAGTTTTCGCCATGTCGCGAATAGAAGGCAATGGACCACAAGTCATTGGGGAGGGGAGAACGCAGTTGCACCGGGCCACCGGACAGATCGTAGCGGCAGGCCGCATAGCGGACATCGGGAGCCATGAAGGCGATAGGGGCCTTTTTTCTGCCGTTCCCCGACAATATGACGAGTCTGTTCAGTCCGGCCTCGTTTTCGAGCCGCGCCCAGGCATCCCCCTGTGCGAAGTGGGGTAGAAACAGAATGATGCTTATATGAACCGCGGCACCGAATACCAGCAGGGTCGCGACCCTGAACAGCAGACCGGACCAGGAAATATTCATCGACAATCCATCCTCCTGATAACCGGCAGATTTTGTTCAATTGCGTTGCTGCGACTGAAATCCTTGCTCGCATGTATGCCGTAAAGTCGCAGGAATATGATGATCGGCTCACGACCGGAAATTTGAATCCAGTTGCCCGGTCGCACCTGCTTCGAGAGGTGAATATTATAGTTTCCGTTTTCGAGCCGCAGGACGGTCGTACTGTTCATTGACGAGCGGCCATTGCTGTTTTTGACGGGCTGGCCATCTTCTGTATAGAGCGCCAGTGACCACCAGTCGGTGTCGAGCGGCTTGCCGGACAGGACATAGTCGCAGTCCATCGCCAGTCTGTCACCTTCGGAATCCCTTTTTGCAACAAAATAAAGCGCGTTGCTGGAGGTGACGGGCAGGCGCCCGCTACGCGCCATATGGGCGAGTGTGTAAGGATCGGCGCCCACATCTCCGTCATGTACCCAGAGACTCCACGAGCCGCTGAATGTGGTTGTCAGGGGCGAGCCCCTGTCGATCATGTACCAGGCCGACAAAAAGCCGATGGCGATGCCGCCGAGAATGAACACCACAATCCGGGTGGCAAAGGCAAACAGGGCAGCATGGCGATAGCGGCGCATTCTGTTAATGAGATATATCAACCGGCTTTTCATTGCAGTTCTTCGTTTGCTCTTCGGTTATTGCGTTTGTCAGGTGTCCTGTGAAACATTTACAGCGTTGGCACTGCCTGATCTGATCATGAATTTTACAGAATTATTGTCGCGTCTCTCCGGGAAATTCCAGCGAAGCCCGGTCGCGGCTGCTTGTGGCTGTCAAGGGTCTTGCGTCCTTCATCATCTTGCCAATGGTATCAAGTACAGCTTCGGTTTTTTTCGGCAGGCCCCTGACGGCACCGATCTGGCTGGACAGATTGGGGTTGGCCCGGCGCTGTGCTTTCATGCGTCGTACATTGGCGATTTGTTGCGGGTGAATGGGCAGGCCTGGCAATTTGGGAATGTCGGGGTTGAGGTGGGCCCTCGACATATATTCATGCCAGGCCATTGCCGGAATCGACCCTCCGGTCACGCGATTGGTCTTGCGTCGATAATCATCATTGCCGAACCAAACGCCGGTGACATATTTACCGGTAAAACCCATAAACCAGGCATCGGAAAAGCTGGACGTGGTCCCGGTCTTCCCAGCGGCGGCGGTGAAGCTCAGTGCGGCTCTTGGTGCTGTACCTCCCGGTTTTACGACTCTTCCCATCATCGAAACAAGATTGGCCACATCCTTGTATTTGTAGATTCGCTTCAGGGGCTTTGCATCCTGCGCCCGTGAATAAATGATGTGTTTTGATGAATCCATGATTTCCGTAATACCGTAGGCCGGGGCCCGTTTGCCGCCATTGGCAAAAGCGGCATAGCCCGAAACATGCTGGATCACAGTAACGCCCTGGTCCCCCAGCGCCATTGAACAGGTCGGACGTATATGGGTGATGCCGTTCTTCTTCAGATTGGCGATAATCCTCTTGCGGCCGTATTTGTTGGAAATACGCACAGCGACTGTATTAATGGATTTTTGCAGCGCGTAATTGAGCGGAATCCAGCCGCGATAGCGCCCGCCATAGTTTTTGGGCGACCAGCGCCGGCAATAGACCGGGCCGTCAAGAATTTTCGAGGTTGGTCTCATACCGTTCTGAATGGCAGTCAGATAGACATAGGGCTTGATGGAGGAGCCGGGCTGGCGACGGGACTGGGTGGCACGATTGAACTGGCTCCTGCCATAGTCGGTTCCCCCGACAATGGCACGTACGGCACCATCGAGTTCCATGGAGACCATCGCGCCCGCGCTGATGCGCTTTGATTTTCCATATTTGCGTATCATGTTTTTGATGATCTGTTCGGCCATGCGCTGGAGACTGATATCCACGGTCGTCTTGACGGTCAGCACATATTTGTTTTTGCCTTTCATCAGACGCTTGACCTCGCCGAACGCCCAGTCGAGAAAATAGTCGGGTGTATAGTGCTCGTCACGTTCCTTGATCTCGGCGGGGTTGAGGCGGGCCCCGTGAACCTGCCCCTCGGTCATGAAGCCGGCTTGCACAAGGTTGGTCAGGACTTCGTTGGTGCGGATCCTGGAAAGACCGGGGTGATTGTGCGGGTTGTACTTGGTCGGGGCCTTGAACATGCCTGCCAGCATGGCTGCTTCGGCCAGATTGACGTTGCGAATAGATTTGCCGAAATAATATTGTGCCGCCGCTTCAAGGCCAAATGTACCCCCCCCCATATAGGCGCGGTCGAAATACATTTTCAGGATCTCGTCCTTGGAGAGATTGGTTTCCAGCCAGATGGCCAGAAAAGCCTCCTTGATTTTTCGTTGCAGGGTTCTCTCGGACGAAAGGAACAGGTTTTTGGCAAGCTGCTGGGTGATGGAACTGCCGCCCTGGACGGAATCCGAGCGGATATTGCTGATCAGGGCGCGCAATGTTCCAAACAGGTCGATGCCAAAATGGTGATAAAATCGCCTGTCTTCAGTCGCAAGAGCTGCCTTGACCATATGATCGGGGATACTGGAAAGTGGAATGGCATCGGAATGTAAAATGCCGCGCTGGCCGATTTTGTTTCCGTAACGGTCAAGAAAGGTCACGGCATATTGTCCGGTCGTGCGCCAGGTTTCGTTGATTTCCTCAAAGGCCGGGATGGCGAACATCAGCAAAACCATAAAACCGGCCGTGCCGAGGGTGACGCCTTCAGAGAACAACTCGGCAAAAAACTTGCCGGCGCCCGATACATCAAATCGGGCAAAAAACGTGGAATAGCCGCTCCAGCCGTCCTTGATCCTTGACCAGCTTCTCTCGGGCATTTGCCCAATGCGTTCATCAAGCCACTTCCAGTCTATCAATTCTGATCCCCAATCGGCCAGGTCTGGCTGGCAGTGTTTTGGCAGTTGAGCCAGATCTTGTTTCAAACCAGGGTGATAACGCACCCGCACACCTTGCCGGGATGGTCATCAGGGACACATCCGCAGTCAGGATCGGCGACAGCCGGGCTGCCCCTTTCACTTGTCTCGGCAAGGGAAATCGGGCAGGTATATATTCCGCGCGATATTAATGCCTCGCCGACAGGGAAAGCAAGAGAAAGATAGTTCGGGGAAATGGCGGAATTAAGAGCAAAATTCTGGCAAAACCTGCCGCTTGAAGAGCTGAACGAAGCCGAATGGGAAGCTCTTTGCGACGGTTGCGGCCTGTGCTGCCTTGTCAAGCTGGAAGACGAGGATACGGAGCGGATTTATTTCACCCGTCTTGTCTGTTCCCTGCTAGATGAAGCGTCATGCCGTTGTTCCGATTATAAAAACAGGCATCAAAAGATGCCCGACTGCCGGGCCATAACCTTGCAGTCGCTAAAGGAGATTGAATGGCTGCCCCCGAGCTGTGCCTATCGTTTGCGCGAACAGGGCAACCCCCTTTACTGGTGGCATCCGCTGGTATCGGGTAACCGGGACAGTGTTCACAGCGCCGGGATTTCCACAAGGGGCTGGACCATCAGTGAGCAGGGGATCAAAGAAGAAGATTTTGAGGACTTTCTTGTTGCGAACCCCTTTGATTCGAACAGCCCTGAATGAACCTATAGGAAAAAAATCACAAAACAGGAAAAAAGTCCTTGACATCGTCACGCTGTTTCGGTAGGTTCATGTTAGATCAACAATGGTGCGCGGAAATGAGGCGGCCGGTGTTGTAGTGCGTTCGGGCCATTGTCCGGGGGGAATGATCTTTGTTCGACTTTCCCTCACGACAGGTTTCCAAAGGACTGGCGCGCTCAAATAGCGAAGCGGTAGCGCAAATAAACAGGCGCCTTTGGTGTGGGTGCGGGGGTAAAGCTCCTGCATTTTTTTCCGCCTGAAGCTTATATATTTCCGGAGATGAAACGCCAAATTGACCAGGAAAAAATCGAAGAAGGAGAGCCGGGATCGTTTGACCCGGCTTTTTTTGTTGGCGGATGAAATGCTGATGGCACTGGAGAGCAGGCAGAAGGAGAGGGGAGGAGAGCTTTCGGCAGCGGAGAATGAAAGGGATGCAAAGGCGATGATGGCGCTGACAAATCTTTATGAAAAGCTGGTGAGTCTGAAGGATCGCCAAAGGGCAGAAAAGGAACATCTGCAAGGTGACGAGGCGCAGCGCATATGTGACGAACTTGCTCGACGTATTGAAAAATTGCAGCAGCAGCGAGATCAAAAGTCATCTGCAGGGGCTGAGTGATGAAGATCGTCTTGTTTTATACAGGGACTGGCAGTTGCTGGCCCGCGAGGACCAGTTGCCGCCACAAGGAGACTGGACGACCTGGCTTTTGATCGGCGGGCGCGGGGCCGGAAAGACCCGCACCGGAGCCGAATGGGTGCGCGGCATGGCTTTGGGCCTGCCGGGTTTTGCGGCGAGGCCGGTCAGGCGCATTGCGCTTGTAGGCGAAACGCTGGAAGATGTGCGCGCGGTCATGGTGGAAGGCCCGTCAGGTATTTTGTCGGTACATGGCAAGGCCGAACGGCCCCGTTTCGAGCCGTCCAAACATCAGCTTGTCTGGCATACCGGAACCATTGCGCAAATGTTTTCCGGCAACCGGCCCAATGGCCTGCGCGGGCCGCAATTTGACGCCGCCTGGTGTGACGAGCTGTGTAAATGGCGCTATCCGGACGAGACCTGGGACATGCTGCAATTCGGTTTGCGGCTGGGCGATCATCCCCGGCAGATCGTCACCACCACGCCGCGTCCCTTGCCATTGCTCAAACGTTTGATGCAGGACAAAGGTAGCGTCATTGACCGGGCAGCGACAAGCGCCAATGCTGAAAATCTCGCGTCGGATTTCCTCCGGCGCATCACCGCCCAATATGGCGGCACGCGCCTCGGGCGGCAGGAACTGGAAGCGGAAATCCTCGAAGATCGCGAGGATGCTCTGTGGTCGCGGGCCGTGCTTGATCAGTTGCACCTCAAAGAGGTGCCGGAGTTGCTGCGCATCGTAGTTGCCGTCGATCCGCCGGTGACCAGCCATGAAAAATCGGACGCCTGCGGTATCATTGTCGCCGGGCTGGATGAGCAGGGGCAGGGCACTGTGCTGGCCGATGAAAGTCTCGAACAGGCTTCACCCCTGCAATGGGCCGGTGCAGTGGTGCGCGCCTTTCATGTGCACAGGGCCGACCGCATCATTGCCGAAGTCAATCAGGGCGGCGAAATGGTCGAAACCCTGATCCGCCAGATCGACACCAATGTGCCGGTGCGCATGGTGCGGGCCAGGCGCGGTAAATATTTGCGCGCCGAACCCGTCGCCGCGCTCTATGAACAAGGTCGCGTGCGCCATGTCGGCCATCTGGCGCAGCTCGAAGATGAAATGTGCGACTTTGGCCCGCGTGGTCTGTCCAATGGCAAAAGCCCCGACCGCCTGGACGCGCTGGTCTGGGCGCTCACCGAGCTGATGCTGAATAGAGAGGCTGAGCCAAGAGTGAGAGGTCTGTAAGAAAACCGCTCACGCGGTTTGCGCTCGCCGCGCGGGCGTCCTGTGCGGACAGCACCAAAGGCGAGCCTTTGGAAACCACTTTTGTCATGGGGTGAAGGGGCTTGCCCCTTCTGCCAGCTGCACAAGCTGCCCGCGCGGCGAGCGCCAGCGCCGACAGGCGCTTTTTATCCGAGCGCCTGATCTATATCGCTGATGAGATCCTGCACGTTCTCGATGCCGACCGACACGCGAATGACATCGGGCCCGGCGCCTGCTTTTTCGAGCGCTTCTTCGTCAAGCTGCGAATGGGTCGTGCTGGCCGGGTGGATGATGAGCGAGCGAGTATCGCCCAGATTGGCCAGATGAGTGAACAGTTTGACATTATTAACCAGCTTCTTGCCAGCTTCAAAGCCGTCCCTGAGGCCAAAGGAGAACACGGAGCCTGCACCTTTGGGGGTGTATTTTCGCGCCAGTGCATGGTTGGAACTGCTTTCAAGGCCTGAATAGCTCACCCATTTGATGCGCGGGTCATTGTCGAGCCATTGAGCCAGCGCCAGGGCATTGTCGCAATGTTTCTGCATACGCAGGGGCAGGGTTTCGATGCCGTTCAGGATCAGAAAGGCGTTCATCGGCGCGATGCACGGGCCAAGGTCGCGCAGCGAGAGAACGCGCGCCGCAATGGCAAAGGCGATATGGCCGAACGCCTCGCCGAACACTTCGCCAATGACCATGCCGTGATAGCTGTCATTGGGTTTGGAAAGCATGGGGAATTTGTCCGAGGCCAGCCAGTCGAAATTGCCGCCATCTATGAGCATCCCGCCCATTGAATTGCCATGCCCGCCGAGAAATTTCGTCAGCGAATGGGTGATGATATTGGCCCCGTGATCAAACGGGCGACACAGATAGGGCGTCGCCATTGTGTTATCGACAACGAGCGGCACCCCGGCCTGTTCGGCGACTTTGGCAATGGCCTCGATAT
>JALXEI010000103.1:1803-6870 GCA_027069645.1 Hyphomicrobiales bacterium | reverse complement strand
CCCGGACAAGCGACAGCGCTGATCCGGGATCCAGCGCAACAAAACCGGAGCGCGTTGAGAAAATGAACAAAAACAATATCCTGTCACTTGCGACTCTGGACCCCGGCGCGGCGCTGTCGCTTGTCCGGGGAACGGAATGGTTTCCGAACCCGGCCAAAATACAACGGTCAGACTTTTTGCGATCCGGTATGATTCGGCTTTTGCCACCGAGGCAGGAGCAACCGGAATTCGCTATTCGATCATCTCAAGAACATGACCCGCAAGATAAAGCGATCCGCAAATCAGAATGCGCACCGGTTCATCCCCCAGATTTCGGGCCCGCTCGCCGCTGGCTTCCAGAGCGACGGTCACATTGTTGCAAAAAACCGCCCGCATGCCTTTGCTTTTGGCAATTTTCGCCAGATCCTCGGCAGGCCAGCCATTGTTTGTCGAAGGCACCGGCACGGTAAAAACCATTTCACACAGCCCCTCGAAGACCTCCAGAAATTCACCGGCCTTCTTGCGCTGCATCATGCCAATAATCAGATGCAGTGGTCGTGGTAACTGCTCCTCCAGATCGGCCATGCTGGCAGCCAGCACCTCGGCCGCAGCACGGTTGTGACCTCCATCCAGCCAGACTTCACTATCAGGATTGATGCGGACAAGCGCGTCGATTCGCTCCATATCCAGCAATTGCAGCCGCGCCGGCCATTGCACCTTGCGCATGGCCGCTTCCATTTGCTCCTGGACCGGCTCAAATCCGGGCAGTCGCAGCGCCGCGGCCACAGATACCCCGGCATTGCTCACCTGATGTGATCCGACCAGCCGGGGCAAAGGCAGGGCCAGCAAGCGGTTATCATCTTCATAGATCAGGCGACCGAGCTGTTCATAGGCCCTGAAATCCTCTTTCTCCAGGGTCAGCAAAACATCAAGTTCCCGTGCCCTCTCTTTCAGAACCTCGACGACCTCGGGCGATTGCGCCGCCGAGATACAGGGCACACCCGATTTCATGATACCGGCTTTCTCAAAAGCGATTTCGGCAAGGGTCGAACCCAGAAAATCCATATGATCCATACTCACCGGCGTGATGATGGTCATGACCGGCTGATCCACCACATTGGTGGCATCAAAGCGTCCGCCAAGCCCGGTTTCAAGCACGAGAAAATCCGCCTCGTTCTCGCTAAAGGCAAGAAAGGCGGCCACCATTGTAATTTCGAAAAAGGTTATGGGGTCGCCGCCATTTGCCGCTTCAACCCGCTCCAGAACATCGACCAGCGCCGCTTCGGATATATTCGCCGCGCCGCCCCTGCGCGCCAGACGGATACGCTCGTGAAAGGAGACGAGATGGGGTGAAATGAAACTGTGGCAGCTTTTGCCACTCGCTTCTATCAAAGCATTGAGATAGGCCAGCGTCGAGCCCTTGCCGTTGGTCCCGGCGATGTGAATAACAGGTGGCAGACGGTCCTGCGGTCGGCCGAGTTTTTCCAGCAAACGTTTGGTGCGACCCAGAGACAGATCAATGAGGCTTGGATGCAGTTCGCGCAAACGGGCCAGAACCTGTTTGGAAGAGGTCATGCGCGCTCATCATCCCTGTTCTGATCCGCAACCCTGAAAATCCCCGCGACATCCTCCTCCCGAGGCATGGAACAATTCATACCGTTCTTCCCGTTCAGCTTTCTTTCGCAGCGGTTTTTGTGTTTGTTTTTTTTGCGCGCGGTTTTGTCGTTCGTTTGGGAGCCGTTTTCTTTTTACCGATGCCGGAAGTCGTTTTATTGCTTTTGGCCCGAGCTGTATCCTCCATCTTTCCCCCGGGCTCGCGGATAATTTCGACAACATCACTGTCAACCGTGTCCGGAACGAGGTCTGTTTTTGTCTCGGGTTCTTCCTGAACCGGCTGCTTCATGAGCAGGGCACAAAGGCGCGCGAGGGTGACGCGCATTTCATGTCGGTGAACCACCATATCCACCATGCCATGATCAAGCAAATATTCCGAACGCTGGAAACCGCCGGGCAACTGCTCCCGAATGGTTTGCTCGATGACCCGCGGCCCGGCAAAACCGATCAGCGCCCCGGGTTCGGCAATATGAACATCGCCCAGCATGGCATAGCTGGCCGTGACGCCCCCCATTGTCGGATCGGTCAGCACAACAATATAGGGCAGCCCGGCATCGCGCAAACGCTGCACGGCAACCGTCGTACGCGGCATTTGCATCAGCGAGAAAATACCTTCCTGCATACGCGCCCCCCCGGAGGCGACAAATATCACAAAAGGACTTTTTTTCTTAAGCGCTCTCGTCATGCCCGCAACGATGGCCCCTCCGGCGTCTGTCCCCAGCGAGCCGCCCATAAAGGCGAAATCCTGCACGGCGACAACCACAGCCAGCTTGTTCAGCCTGCCCTCTGCCACCACAACGGCATCTTCCATATCGGTTTTGCTGCGCGCATCTTTCAAACGGTCGCTGTATTTTTTCTGATCCCTGAAACCGAGCGGATCGACAACCCCCTTTATGGCTTCGACAATGGTGTATTCCTGCCGGTCAAAAATCATGTTGAGCCGGTCCGTCGCCCGCATGCGCATATGATAGTCGCTGCCCGGAACAACATAAAGATTGTCTTCCAGATCCTTGTGAAAGATCAACTGACCACTGTCCGGGCACTTGACCCACAAATCGTCGGGAACTTCCTTTTTCTTCCAGATGCCCTGAAGTTTGGGGCGAACGACATTATTGATCCAGTTCACTGCTTTGCGATCCCGTTGACTAGAATTTCATCTGCACAATCTTCAGATTTACCATATCTCACTGAATAACAATATATATTTATTTTTTCTTTCATTAACAACAAGCCGTTCCCGGCCCTTTTTCAGGACGATGCCGGCTCACGCAATCCTTGCGAGAGTTCCCTGACAAGCGCCAGAGGCCGCTCGATTGTATCTTCCTGCGCCGCACCGCTGTCATCAAGCGTATCTGCAATGGCTCCGACAATCGCCGATCCCACAACGATGCCGTCGCAACCGGCGGCAAGTTCGCGGACCTGCTGGCGCGTCCTGACGCCGAAACCGACAGCAACCGGCAGACCGGTACTTCGTTTGATGCGCGCTACCTCTTCATGTACCTTGCGCGGGTCGGGCGCTGTGGTGCCGGTTACACCGGCAATGGAGACATAATAAAGGAAGCCGCTGGCATTTTGCAGCACGGAAGGCAGGCGTTTTTCATCCGTTGTCGGCGTCGCGAGGCGAATGAAATTTATCCCTTTCTCACGCGCCGGAATACACAGTTCGTCATCGGTCTCGGGGGGCAGATCAACAATGATCAGCCCGTCAACCCCCGCCTCCCTCGCGTCCTCAAGAAATTTGTCGCCGGGATAAACATAGACCGGATTATAATAGCCCATCAGAACGATGGGGGTATCATCATCCGTCTGGCGAAATTCACGCACCATTTGCAGGGTTTTGGCCATCGTCTGCCCCGCTTTCAGAGCCCGTTGCGAGGAGTACTGCACTGCGGGCCCGTCCGCCATCGGATCGGAAAACGGCATGCCAAGCTCAATAATATCGGCCCCCGCTTCCGGCAGCTTTTTCATCAGTTCCAGCGAGGTCTGAAGGTCGGGGTCACCCGCCGTGACAAACGCCACGAACGCCGCCCGCCCCTGTTCTTTCAATGCCGCAAAGCGCCGGTCTATACGGGTTTCTTCCATTCCTGCTCCAGTATGCGATATTTGATCCGCGTTATTCTTTCAGCATCGACAGATGACATTTCCGTTGAGGCCTCGCCCCAGCCGGTTTCACCCGGACGGATATTTTGAGGACACTCCCAGGGCGCTGTTCTCATGACCGCTATCAGTTCTCCTTCATGAAACAGAGCGATTTCAAGTCGGCAGCCGGCCAGTTCTGCCTGTCCCCGGTTTGTCAGGGAAAAGGGGATCGCCAGCTTGTCAACAATAGCACCATTGGAGGAAACCGACCCGAAAGCCCGGGATTTTCCAAATGCCACTTCAACCATTTCCTGTCTATCACTCACAGCTCCACTCCCAGATAACCGGCCACGGCGAACACATCCTTGTCACCGCGCCCGCACATGTTCATGACCAGCAGATGATCTTTGGGCAGGGTCGGGGCCAGCTTGCTGACAAAGGCGAGCGCGTGAGCGGGTTCGAGCGCCGGGATGATCCCCTCCAGCCTCGTACAAAGCTGAAAAGCGTCGAGCGCTTCGTTATCGGTCACCGAGACATAGTTGACGCGCCCCTGCTCCTTCAGCCAGGAATGCTCCGGCCCGATGCCAGGATAGTCCAGACCCGCCGAAATGGAATAGGCATCAAAAATCTGACCATCTTCATCCTGCAACAGATAGGTGCGATTGCCATGCAGCACACCAGGCCTGCCGCCGTTCAGCGAGGCTGCATGTTCGCCGGTTTCAATGCCTTTGCCCGCCGCTTCAACGCCGTAAATATTGATGTCCTTGTCATCGAGGAAGGGGTGAAAGAGGCCAATGGCATTGGAGCCGCCGCCAATGCAGGCAACGAGACTGTCGGGCAGGCGTCCCTCGGCCTCCATGATCTGCTCGCGCACCTCATTGCCGATCACCGACTGGAAATCGCGCACCATAGCGGGGTAAGGATGTGGTCCGGCCGCCGTGCCAATGAGATAAAAGGTATTTTCGACATTGGCCACCCAGTCACGCAGCGCTTCGTTCATGGCGTCTTTCAGCGTCCCCGTACCCGCTGTCACCGGAATGACCTTTGCGCCCAGAAGCTTCATGCGGAACACATTGGGGGCCTGTCGTTCAATATCGGTGGCCCCCATATAGACAACGCATTCCATATTGAACCGCGCCGCCACCGTCGCTGTCGCCACTCCGTGCTGACCGGCTCCTGTCTCGGCAATAATGCGCTTTTTGCCCATGCGCCTTGCCAGCAGGATTTGCCCCAGCGTATTGTTGATCTTGTGCGAGCCGGTATGATTGAGTTCATCGCGCTTGAAATAGATTTTTGCCCCGCCAAGATGTTCGCTCAAACGCTCGGCATAATAGAGCGGGCTGGGGCGCCCGGCGTAATGTTTGGCGAGATCCTGCAATTCGGCGGCATAGGCCG
>JALXEI010000103.1:0-1793 GCA_027069645.1 Hyphomicrobiales bacterium | reverse complement strand
TAGGCCGGATCCTTTTTGGCCGTTTCATAAGCCTCTTCCAGTTCCAGAATAAGCGGCATCAGGGTTTCGGCGACAAAGCGTCCGCCAAAATGCCCGAAGGCGCCGTCTTCATCAGGGCCGGTGCGGTAGCTGTTCGGCTTGTTCTCAATATCGCTCATGCACGAATGATCCTTAACTGCGGGCCGCTTTCAAAAACGCCTCGATCTTTTGCAAATCCTTGACGCCGGGGGCGCTTTCAACGCCCGATGACACATCAACAACGGGCGCACCGGTGGCCTCTATGGCCGCCTTGACCGATTGCGGATCAAGACCGCCCGACAACATATAGTCCCTGTCCGTGTTAAAGCCCTTCAGGACGCTCCAGTCAAATGGAATACCATTGCCACCGGGAAGGACAGCATTTTCAGGCGGTTTGGCATCGAACAGGAGCATGTCGGCGACACGGTCAAAGCCTTTCGCCTGCTCGACATCCCGCACCGTTTCGACTTTCACAGCCTTGATCACCGGCAGGCTGGCCCGCAGCCGAATGGCCTGCACATCTTCGGGTGTCTCATGGCCGTGCAACTGGATGAAGTCGGGGGCGACGATACGTGTCGCTTCATCAACAAGAGAGGTTCCGGGATTGACCAGCAGCAGGACAATTTTCACGCGCCCCCTCGCCTGCTCTGCCAGTTCGGCAGCCCGGGGCAATTCCACATGACGCGGGCTTTTGGCAAAATGCACAAGACCAATATAGTCCGCTCCGTGCATGATGGCTGTTTCAATCGCCTCGCCTGTCTTCAATCCGCAAATCTTGACCTGCGCCATACTATAACCCTGCCCGCCTCATCAGATCATACAAACAATTCGGCCAGATCAAGCCGCAGGCCCGGCGGGTCGAGAGAGAGATGATCGCGATTGACAGCCTCGGCACTTACGACCTCCCCGTCACGATAATGATGCATGACATGTCGGTTATCGGGGTCAATGATCAGATAATGGGCCACAGATGACAGCCTGAAATAGTCTGCAAGCTTTTCCCCTACATCCCTCCAGGCGGTTGAGGGAGAAAGCACTTCAACCACGATCACCGGATCAGGCACAACAATGTCATCATTACCCATACGGGAACCGCTATAAACCACGGCATCAGGGTCATAGGAGATGTTTTTGTCAATACGCACTGTAGCTCCATCGGCGAGCACCTCGCAGTCTCTTTCCTTATTACCGATGGCTTTTTCAAAAATGTTCGCAATTTTATGCTTGACCCGAATATGCCCCGCTCGCTCCGAATGCAACCTTGCCGGATCATGCAGGCGCACCGGCACCCCGTCGTGCAGTTCCCAGTGCCCCTCCTGCTCTTCGGCCCACAAAATAAATTCATCAAAATCCATCTTTTGTGGCCTGTCCGGTTTTTTGGCTGCCGGCATGGGCTGTACTATCTCCCCGATGTCAGTTGCGGCACCGTATTCACCTGTTTGGACATTTCAACCTGCTGCATGAGATCATCGGCTTTTTTGCGCATCTCCCTGGCTTCGCGCGAACGTTTGCGCGCCACCTTGCGCCAGCGTCCCTGGGCAAACCAGGTGGCCATGCCGCCGATAATGGTACCGACAATCAGCGCGCCAAGAAGATAGAAAAAGAAGGGCAGTTCTATCTTCTGGGCAAACTCGCGCGCCACAAACGGATTATAGACAAAGCCCACCATATGGCGATTGATCACCATCAGGGTCACCAGTATAACCCCGACGGGGGCCATGATGCCGATCCAGAAGAATTTCCTCAGTAAACGCAATTGTCAGATCCTGTCACTG
>JALXEI010000102.1 GCA_027069645.1 Hyphomicrobiales bacterium | reverse complement strand
TCGACAGATGAAGCGCTTTGGCGAAATCATTCTGTTCAGTGATTTTCTTGCCCCTGCCGATCAGGTCACACAGATGATCAGGACACTGTCGGGGCGGGGGATCAGGGGCCATCTGGTGCAAATTCTTGACCCGGCCGAGGAGACGCTTCCCTACAAGGGGCGGGTCCTGTTCGAAAGCATGGATGGCAAGCTTTCGGTTCTCGCCGGCAAGGCCCAGGAATTGCGCGCAGAATATCAAAGACGCCTCGCCCTGCACCGGGAAACAATTGAGCAAACGGCGCGCAACCACAGCTTCAGCTTTATGGTTCACCATACCGACCGACCGGCCAATGAAGCCCTGCTGGCCCTTTATGCCCGCCTCGGCCCGAACCTGCCGGGCGCTGCAACAGGCCGGAAGTCGAATCGCACAGCCCGTTCGCAACAGCAACAACCCGAAGCTGCCGACTCCCCTCGTCAGAACGAGAAAGGGGCCCGCTGATGTTAACCCTTGGCCCCCTTGCCTTCCTTTCCCCCTGGATCCTTGCTGCTGCACTGTTGCTGCCGGTCATCTGGTGGCTGCTGCGTATTACACCGCCAGCCCCCGATCATGTCTTTTTCCCCGCCACACGTCTGCTGGCCGATATCAACAGGGATGAGGAAGATCGGGCCCACAGCCCCTGGTGGCTGACACTGTTGCGTCTTGTGGCCGCGGCAGCGGTCATTCTTGCCATCGCCCGGCCGGTTCTTGATCCCCGGGAAACCCGCTCCGACAAGGCCGATTTGCTGATCGCTGTCATTGACAATGGCTGGGCATCGGCGGGCAACTGGGGACAGCATTTCGAAACCATGCTCCAGTTGCTTGAGCAGGCGGAACAGAACGATCAGCCGGTCCTGCTGCTGCCCACCGCCAATACCGACGAACGCCGCGCCGTTAATCCGGTCAGTGCCTTCAGGGGCCGCGAACAGTTCACCACGATTGTCCCCCACCCCTTCGCCCCTGATCGCATGAAAACCCTGCGTATTCTGAAAAAGGCCAGGCTGTCACACAAAAACATCAATCTGGTCTGGCTGAGCGACGGGCTTGACTACGGCCATGCCGAACAATTCGCCAAAGAACTGGCAAAACTGGCCGGAGGTCCGGCGCATCTTGCCGTTATCAGGAACCCTTCCGACAGTCCTACCCCCCTTGCTGTCCATGCCGGTATTGGCAAAAAGGGTCATTTGCAGGCCACTGTCACCACACCTGGAAAGATCGACTACAAGGGCCATTTGCGGGCTCTGGATAACAAGGGTCGTCCCGTACTGGAAAAACCGTTCACACTTGTCTCGGGGAAACACAAAACAAGCGTGACCTTCGATCTGCCCCTTGAACTGCGCAACCAGATCACCCGCGTGGAAATAAAGAACATGCGTTCTGCCGCAACAACCTTTCTGGTGGACGGTCGGGCCAACTGGCAGCGCATTGGCCTGATCGGCGGCGAGACCGTGGAAGAGGCACAGCCGCTGCTCTCCCCTCTCTATTATATCCGCAAGGCCCTCAAGCCCTGGGGTGAGATTACACTTGCCGACAATCGCAATACGGCAAAGGCCACAAAAGCCCTGCTGGCCCGTGACGTTTCCGTTCTTGTTCTCGCCGGGATCGGCCGCCTGGAGGAAAGCACCACCAAAAGGTTGAAAGACTGGCTGGAGCGAGGGGGCATCGTTGTGCGTTTTGCCGGTCCGCGTCTCGAACAGGGCGGCGATGACCTGCTGCCCGTTCCCCTGCGCCGGGGTGGTCGGGCACTGGGAGGGGCGCTGTCCTGGAGCAAACCGCAAAAACTGGCCGAATTTGAACAAAACAGCCCCTTTTACGGCCTGCCGGTTCCGAAAGATGTCAGTGTCAAACGCCAGGTGCTGGCTGACCCGTCACAGCTCGCCGATCACGGCCTCGTCTGGGCCCGTCTGGCGGACGGGACACCTCTCGTCACAGCCCGCAAGACCGGTCGCGGCCTGCTGGTTCTGTTTCATGTCACAGCCAATTCCGACTGGTCCGACCTGCCCCATTCCGTATTGTTCGTCAAAATGCTGCGCCGTATTACCGAACTCTCCACCGGCATTGCATCAAAGGGCGATAAAGACTCGATTGCCGTTCAAAAGGCCGGGCAAAAACGCCTGGCCGAGCCGAAAAAACAAACCGGAAGCCGCAAGCACAATGACATTCCGGCCCTGCCACCGCTGCGCCTGCTTGACGGCTTTGGCGAATTGACAGAGCCGGACGTCGATGCCGAACCGATGAAGATTGCCGCGTTTGGCCATGCCGCCCCCGACCGCCATCACCCGCCCGGCCTTTATGGTACCATTGGCCACATCCGGGCGTTGAATATCGGCACGAAAAACATGAAACTGCATCCCCTGCCAGCCTTTGCGCCTGCCGTTCGGATCGACACCTATAAAAACGCCGCAACAACGCCCCTCGCCCCCTGGCTGCTGGCTCTTGCGCTGGTGCTGTTCCTGATTGACGGTCTCGTCGTCATCATGATGCGCGGTCGGCTGGCGCCGGGCCAGGCGGGAGCGGTCGTGGCAAAATCCGCTTCCCTTGCCCTGATCCTCGCAGGAGGACTGTTGCTGTTGCTGTCGTTGTCCGGTCTGACCCCTGTTGTTGCAGCCCCCGCGCGGCAAATAGAGCGCCATGACAGCGATGCCTTTCAAATGAAAATGTCTCTTGAGACACGCCTTGCCTTCGTGCGCACCGGCCATCCCGATATTGACCGCATCAGCTTTCTCGGCCTCAGAGCCCTGACGCGAACCATCGCACGACGCACGGCGCTGGAACCTGCGGAACCGGTCGGCGTCAATATCCGCACCGACGAACTGGCGTTTTTTCCCCTGCTCTACTGGCCTGTCCCGCTAAACCCGCAGCATCTTGACAGCGCCACGCTGGCGCGCATCAATGCCTATATGAAGCAGGGAGGCATGATCCTGTTTGACACAAGGGACCAGATCAGCAATTTCCTGCCCTCATCGGGAAGCAATGGCCGGACACCGCTGGCGCGTCTGCTGGCGCGCATGGATATTCCGCCGCTGGAACCTGTACCTCATGACCATGTGCTGACCCGCAGTTTTTATCTGCTCGACAGTTTCCCGGGACGCTATGCCGGGGGCACCATGTGGGTCGAGGCCACGGACAAACGCAGTACCGGCGGCTCCTCTTCCACGGCGCGCAGCAGTGACGGGGTCAGTTCGATCCTTGTCACCTCCAACAACCTCGCTGCGGCCTGGGCCACTGACGATAGCGGCCGGACGCTGTTTGCCGTCACGCCGGATGGCGAACGCCAGCGCGAAATGGCCTATCGCACCGGTATCAATATTGTCATGTATGCCCTCCCCGTCCACTACAACGCCGATCAGGTTCACCTGCCGGCCCTGATGCGCCGCCTTGGGCAATAGGGAGAAAACCGGATGAACTATACGCTCGTTTTTTCTCCCCTGCTGGCCGAATGGCAGCTCTGGCTGCTCGGCCTCGCCTGTGTGACTGTGGCCCTTGCAGCCATCTGGCGGCGCCCCGTTTCCGGGCTGTTGCGCGCCCTCGCCCTCGGACTGCTGTTCCTTGCGCTGCTCAATCCGCGCCTCAAGCAGGAACAACGCGATCCCCTTGGCAATATCGCCCTTGTTGTCGTTGACCGCTCCGACAGTCAGAAAATCACCGGGCGCGATGTTCTGACGCAAAAGCTGGAAAAGCAACTGCGCAAAAAGCTCAAATCCGTCAAAAATCTTGAAGTTCGCATCATCGAAAGCAATAATGGCGATGACACCCGCGCGCAGGAAACAAGGCTGATTGCCGATATGAACAGGGGCCTCGCCGATATTCCTCGTGACCGTCTGGCCGGTATTTTCCTGATCACCGACGGACAGGTGCATGATGTCCCGAAGAATATTGCCAGCCTCGGGCTCGATGTGCCCGTACATGCCCTGATCACCGGTCGGCCGGGCGAGTTTGACCGCCGCCTGAAGCTCATCGAAGCCCCCCGTTTCGGGCTTGTTGATACCAGCCGTCAGGTACGCCTGCAAGTCGTGCAGACCGGCAGAAACCGGAAGGCAGGGGAACGGGCGGAACTGACCATTCGTCGTGAAGGAAAACCCGACCGGCGCATCAGCGTCAAAACCGGCGAGACCGTCAATATTGATTTCGACTTTCCCCATTCGGGCCAGAATATACTGGAAGTGGAACTGACCGGCACACCGGGAGAACTGACCCTGGCCAACAACCGGCTGGTTTTGTCAGCCGAAGGCGTGCGCGAAAATCTGCGGGTACTGCTGGTCTCGGGGGAACCTCACCCCGGCGAACGGACATGGCGCAACCTGCTGCGTTCGGACGCCGCTGTCGATCTCGTTCATTTCACCATTTTGCGCCCGCCGGAGAAACAGGACGGTACGCCTATTAACCAGCTCTCGCTGATCGCATTCCCGACGCGCGAACTTTTTTCCGAACGCCTCAATGATTTTGACCTGATCATCTTTGATCGCTATCGCCGTCGCGGTGTGTTGCCGCTGATCTATCTCGACAATGTCGCCCGCTATGTGGAACAGGGCGGTGCGGTACTGATTGCCGCCGGAGCACAATTTGCCCGCAGACGCTCGCTGGCGCGGACTCCGCTGGCGCAAATTTTGCCAGCAATGCCCACCGGTCAAATCACCACAAAACCCTACAAGGCCACCATCAGCAAGGCCGGTCGCCGCCACCCTGTCACCCGGGAGTTGCCCGGTGCCGGTCTGTCGGAGAAAAACGCACCGGCCTGGGGGCGCTGGTTCCGGCTGATTGATTCCGATCCCCTTTCCGGTGACGTGCTGATGAAAGGCCCGGATAACAAGCCCCTGTTGCTGCTTGACCGGCGCGGCAAGGGGCGCGTCGCCATGCTGATGTCCGACCACTCCTGGTTGTGGGCAAGAGGATATGATGGCGGCGGGCCCTATGCCGCCCTGTTCCGTCGCCTGTCACACTGGCTGATGAAAGAACCCGACCTTGAGGAGGAATATCTTTCTGCCCGTGTCAAGGGCCGCCGAATGACCATTGAGCGCCGTTCCATGCAGGACCGTGTCGAACCGGTGGAACTGCGCTCGCCGACGGGTGAAAAATCCGTCATCAAACTGCAAAAGGCCGGTCCCGGTCTTTGGCGCAAACAGGTGAAAGCCGATCTCGTCGGTCTCTGGCGGCTGCGTTCCGGGGAACTGAAATCGGCCATTCATGTCGGACGCATCAATTCCAGGGAACTGTCCGGCGTAACTGCCGACACCGCTCTTCTCAAGCCGCTGATCGATGCGACAGGCGGCAAGGCCGTCTGGTCGGGCGCAGGCCTTTCGGGATCAAAATCGCAAACGCCTCCCCCGGCCCTGCCCCGCATTGTGCTGGCCACAAAAGGACATCAGATGTTTGGGCCCGGCTGGCTGGCGATTGCCGAACGCCATGCCTATCAGGTGCGCTCCAGCCGGCTGATATCGCTGTTTTCGGGCGTGCTGGCCCTTGCCGTGTTGCTGGGAGCGCTGTCCCTGACATGGCTGCGTGAGGGCCGATAAGCCGTTAATCTCTTGTCAACAAGGCTGGCAATTTACCATATATTTTCATGGAAAGATCATATATTTAAAGAACAATTGCGGTCATTCCGGATCTCCGAAGGCACCAGTTACCAGGATTTGTCCCTTGCCCCATCGTCCCGTTCGCAAAGCCGTTTTTCCCGTTGCCGGGCTGGGCACGCGCTTTTTGCCCGCCACAAAGGCCATGCCCAAGGAGATGCTGACCATTGTTGATCGCCCCGTTATCCAGCGGGTGGTAGACGAGGCACGCGAAGCCGGAATCGAACATTTCATATTCGTTACGGGACGCAACAAGGGCGTTATCGAGGACCATTTTGATCGCCAGGCCGAGCTGGAAAACATTCTTCGCGCCAAGGGCAAGGTCGATATAATCGAACAGCTTGAAAATCTGTTGCCAGGTCCGGGACAGACCAGTTTCACCCGCCAGCAGGCCCCCCTCGGCCTTGGTCATGCTGTCTGGTGCGCCCGCGAACTTGTCGGCGACGAGCCCTTTGCCCTGCTGCTCCCGGACATGGTCACCCGAACCCCTGGAGATGGTTGCCTGAAACAGATGATTGACGGCTATAATGACAAGGGCGGCAATATTATTGGCGTCGAGGAAGTCCCCGACGAGGAAACCGAGCAATATGGTGTTGTCAGCATTGGCGAAGGTCAGGGAAATTGCTGGCCCATAACCGGCATGGTGGAGAAGCCCGCCGCCGGAACCGCGCCTTCCGGCCTCATCATTATGGGACGCTATATCCTGCAACCGGAAATCTTCCCGATCCTGAAAGATCAGCGCAAGGGAACGGGGGGTGAAATTCAGCTTACCGATGCCATGCAGGCGCTGATGGAAATTCAGCCTTTTCACGCCGTCAAATATCAGGGCATGAGCTTTGATTGCGGCTCGCGTGTCGGCTTTTTGACCGCCAATGTCGCTTTTGCCCTCGATCACCCGGAATTGCGCAATGATTTTGCCAGGGAACTGCGCAAGCTGCTTCAGGACCGGACCGGTAAAAAACCGCAACAATAACGGAGATCATCGCCGCCAGCGCAAACCGAGATGAAATTCATCTTCGGTATAGGCATTTGATCCGATAACCCGCGTATGTTCAAGGCCGGCTTCCAGCAACCACGAGCGAGCGAACAGATATTCAACACCAAGCCCCAGTGTCAGTTCTTTGTCAAACTGCGTAATCCCGGCATAGTCGCGCATCTCGTAAGCCCCGCGAAGCGTCGTCGCGAGGCGATGCGTCCAGGAAGTGGCGATCTCCAGTGACGTTGTTCGTTTGATATAACCGGGCGTCCCCGTTTGTGTTGTTTCTTCCAGATCTGTATTGCTTTCAAGCGTGAAGGTCGTCAGCCTTGTCGGCGTCCAGATCAGGCTGGCATCCCAGATCACCCCTTGCAAGTCGGTTTGCGAAACTTCATCGGGCATGGCTCTGGCATAGCCAAGGCGTCCCAGAAAGCTCAGCGCC
>JALXEI010000101.1 GCA_027069645.1 Hyphomicrobiales bacterium | reverse complement strand
TTGTGCGGTGGTGGCGGGGGCCACTGTCGGGTCTCTACTTCCTGACGGGACGCTTGCGCAGCGGGCGGTCAAGGGACCAGTCCCTTGACAATCCCTTGTCAAATGGGGATGCAAGGGGCTCGCCCCTTGCCGCCAGCCGCGCAGGCTGCCTGTCCGGCGAGGACATTGCCCGCAAGGGCAAATTTTTATGCTTCCAGATCGTTGAGCATTTTCTGGAAGCGGTTGGCGTGCGAGCGCTCAGCCTTGGCGAGGGTCTCGAACCAGTCGGCGATTTCGTCAAAGCCTTCCTCGCGGGCGGTTTTGGCCATGCCGGGATACATGTCGGTATATTCGTGGGTTTCACCGGCAATGGCGGTTTCGAGGTTGGCCTTTGTGCCACCGAAGGGCATGCCGGTTGCGGGGTCGCCCGAAGCTTCGAGATATTCCAGATGGCCGTGCGCATGGCCGGTTTCGCCTTCGGCGGTTGAGCGGAAGACGGCGGCGGCATCATTATAGCCTTCGATATCGGCCTTGGCTGCGAAATAGAGATAACGACGGTTGGCCTGGCTTTCACCGGCAAAAGCGTCTTTGAGGCTCTGTTCGGTCTTGCTACCTTTGAGATCCATGATTTATTTCCTTCTCGATTATATTCCTGTTGCCGTGGACAGCATTGCACGGCTCGCAAGGTATAATTAGAATAATTCTAAATAGATGTCCAGCCGGAAAATCAAAAAAATGTTGAAAAAGGGAAGATCAGAAAGTTTGCGACAAGGGGTCGGGGAGTGCAAGGCTTGATTGCTCCCGTTAAATAGGGCAATCAGGGCACATGTGCAATAGCCGGTTGCTTTGGCCCTTGCTTGCAAGCCACTGTGCCTTGTTGATCTTCGAGTGGTTTGAGCAAGTCTTCAATTGGCGATCATGAGAGGCGTTTTCCATGTTGAAAAAAGGTGACAGGCTGGTGGTGGCCACCCATAATCCGGGCAAGGTGGAGGAGATCGGCCATTTGCTGGCACCATTTGGCATGCGGGCGGTGTCGGCGGGGGAGCTGGGCATATCGGAACCGGACGAAACCGGCGTGACCTTTGCGGAAAATGCCTGCCAGAAGGCGGTCCACTCGGCGAGGGCCAGCGGTTTGCCGGCCTTGGCGGATGACAGCGGCCTGGAGGTGGCCGCCCTTGATGGCGACCCTGGTATCTATTCAGCGCGATGGGGGGGGCCGGACAAGGATTTTCAAATGGCCATGAAGCGGGTGCATGACGAACTGGAGGCGAAGGGGGCGACAACGCGCGAGCAACGCAAGGCCAATTTCACCTGTTCGCTGGCGCTGGCGCTGCCCGATGGCACATGCACGGTCTATGACGGCAAGGTGTTCGGTTCCATTGTCTGGCCGATGCGCGGCACGCATGGCTTTGGTTATGATCCCATTTTCATGCCGGACGGTTTCGACATTACCTTTGGCGAAATGGACCCCGACGAAAAGCACAAAATGTCCCACAGGGCACGGGCCTTTGAGAAATTCGTGCGCGAAGCCTTGCAGGGAGAAGGCTGATTGCGGCGAGGAGACCGGGGCTGTATTGCTTTTTCGGGCTCAACAGGTTTCCAAAGGAATATTCCTTTGGTGGGGGTGTGGGGGCCAGGCCCCCACACAAGCAACCATATTCGGGGTTTGCCTCATCGGCTGGCGAGAGAGCGGCCGCGGCGACAGGGACGGGCCTTGACCTTGCAAATCCAGGTCGTGCGCGAGGCTTTCTCGCAATCCGCCGATCGGTTGGCCGCGCGACCATATGATCCCCAGTCAGAGCCATACTCTGCGGCAGTAAAGGAGACCCAGTGATGAATGGCAGCCTTGTAGGCTGCGTTACGGCTGGCATAGGCATGGGGGCTGTCACCGATATGATAGTGACCGACCATGCAAACCTTGCCACGTTCGGCGCGCAGGCTGTGCAGGGCAGAGGCGAGGCCGGTATCACCGGCAAAGGCGGGAGAGAAGCTGAAAAGAGAGAGAAGGGTGGCAACAACGGCAGTGCCGGGTCGTTTGAACATTGTACTATACCTTACTAACTGACAACACGAACAGGAACGGGGACGGGATGCCTGAGAACTGCGAAGCATCGGGTCTCCGGGGTGACATGATTATGAACGGAGGTGGTAAACAGCTCGTTAATATTGAAGAAGAATATAACAATAAAGATTCCCTGCCAGCTCTTTATGTGCACTGGCCGTGGTGCATCTCGAAATGCCCCTATTGCGATTTCAATTCGCATGTGCGACGGGTTTTTGACGAGGCGGATTATGTGCGTGCCATCTGTCGAGAGATTGATTATCTGATTGAAACATCGGATGAGCTTGTCGAAGGATCCAATGATCGCCCCCGGCTCGGGAGTATTTTTTTCGGGGGTGGAACGCCGAGTTTGATGCGGGCCGATACGGTCGAGCGGATACTGGCCCATGCCGCTTGCCGGTTTGATTTTGCCGATGATATTGAAATCACCCTGGAAGCCAACCCCTCCTCGGTCGAGGCCCGGGGTTTTGCCGATCTGGCGAAAGCCGGTGTCAACCGTTTGTCTCTTGGCGTACAGGCTCTTGATGATGAAGCGCTGAAGGTTCTCGGCCGGGCGCACGGGGTTGAGGAAGCCTTGCAGGCCATCAGGTTGGCGGACCGGTATTTCGGACGGATGAGTTTTGATGTCATTTATGCCCGCCACGGGCAAAAGCTGCGTGACTGGCAGCAGGAACTGCACCGCGTCATTGATCTGGCGGGGGGGCATCTGTCCCTCTATCAACTCACCATAGAAGAAGGCACAAAATACAAAAATCTGTATGATCGTGGTGAACTTGATCTGCCAGACAACGACCGGGCGGCCCGGTTCTTTCATACAACCCGGGAAATCTGCGGGCAGGCCGGACTGCCTGCCTATGAAGTTTCCAATCATGCGGTACCCGGTCAGGAGTCCCGGCATAATCTGGTCTACTGGCGTTACGGGATCTGTTACGGGGTTGGCCCGGGGGCGCATGGTCGTTTGCTGAAGGCGGGGCGTCGCATGGCTACAATGGCCATCCGTTCACCCAAACGCTGGATTGATCAGGTGAACCGGTGCGGTCACGGTTTTGAAAGCATGGAAGTTCTGGAACCGCAGCAGCAGGCGGACGAAATCTTGCTGATGGGCATGAGGTTGAGTGAAGGCGTTGACTTGCAAAGGCTTTACGACCTGACAGGCTGTTGTCTCGACAGTGGGGCGGTCGATGCGCTGATCGAGGCCGAACTGGTTTTGCTTTCCCCGGACAAAAGATTTCTGAGGGCGACCGATGCAGGTTTCAGCGTCCTCAACGGGGTGATCGAAAATCTGTCGCTGGCCTTGCAGAGGAATCAGGGGACCAGTGAATCGAGCAGGGTAATCGACATTTCCTGCCAGTGACGGGCATTATCGCCATCGCGTTCGGCGTAAAGATGTTTCAGGCAGGCGTGGCAAAAGGCATGGGTCAGCAGGCGGTCCCTGTTGAGTGAGAGATTTTTGGCAAGGCGGTGGGCGCGCGCCTGTATTCGTTCCCTGACGCGGCGCAGATCGGATTGGCTCTCCGTGTCGCACAGGGCGCTGGCCAGTTCGTAATGGGGGTCGCCACTGATCCCGTGTGGCGCGATGGTCAGCCAGCCCCGTTTGCTGTGATGGAGAATTTTATCAAAATGCAGATCGCCATGCAGCGGGGTCCGTTTTTCGGTTGTTTGCAGCAGGTGGCGCATCAGTCGTGCGGCATGACGATGGACAAGATTGTCGGAGAATTTTTGTTCCAGCAGGGGGCGCATGGTCGAGGAGAGCGGCGTCAGGCGTGTTTTCAGCTTCTCCGGTCGCGATGCATGCAGTTTTTTGACGGTTTTACTCAATGTATCAATGGCCTGTTCTTCCTTTGCGTCTTTGACGAGCTGCGAAAGGGCCGGACCATCGATCCATTCAAGCAATTGTGTATCATTGCGTTTTTTCAGGGTATTGGCGCTTCCCGATCCCTGGTACCAGCGCAACAGTCCTGTTGATGTGGCAAGGTGCTGCCGATCTTCAACCCTTTTCAGCATGGCTGTCCCGAAAGCCGATTCGACGGGCGTCAAAAGGGCATCCGGCTGTCGGCGGGTCGGGCCGATGGGGGCGAGCTTCCAGCTTGCAGGATATTGCTGCAAATCGATTTCGGTATCTGTACAAGACATAAAAAAACACGGCTCCGCAACTGTCAGGAATCTTGTCTGCCCAACGACTTCGCATGCCGGAGGTTGACAGAAAGTAAAAGCCGGATTCAAAAATCGAAAGGTGCTCTGTGTTCTTCGGTTTTTCTGTTGGCAGCGGCCCAACATCTGTTATGCTCGGTGCAAAACCGAGTGATGACGAACATTCAACCTGGAGGATCGCCATGATGGCCACAGTTTCCCCTGTCGTTTTGACAAGAAATATTGTTATGCTTCTGTTGCTTGTGGTCATGGCCACGGGGCTTTCAGGCTGCGGCGTCAACAATATTCCCACCTATGAGGAAGATGCCAAAGCCAAATGGAGCCAGGTGCTCAGCCAGTATCAGCGCCGCGCCGATCTGGTGCCCAATCTGGTCAAAACCGTGAAGGGCTTCGCCGCCCATGAAAAAGATGTGCTGACTTCGGTTGTCAATGCTCGCGCAAAAGCCACCTCGCTCAATCTGCCCGCCGGAAAGGCCCCGACCGCCGAACAATTGCAGAAATTGCAGGCCGTGCAGGGGGAATTGTCCAGCGCCCTTTCAAGATTGCTGCTGGTGGTCGAGCGCTATCCCGATCTCAAATCAAACCAGAATTTTCTGCAATTGCAAACGGCGCTGGAAGGCACGGAAAACCGCATCGGTGTGGCAAGGCGCGACTATATCGAAGCAGTGCGACGTTATAATACGGAGCTGAAAACCATTCCGGGGCGCTGGTGGAAACAGTTTATGTATCCGACAAACGAACCCATGCCGACTTTCACCATCGAAAAGAAAAAAATGGAAGTACCCGAGGTGAAGTTTTAGGGAACCTCAATGATGGACAAAATGGTTCTTGTGAAGCTAACCGACAGGCCCGCAGCGGTGGGACCGGTGGGGCAGGGGCGTTCGGGCAGGCCGGTTGTGGCGTTACTGCTGCTGTGCTGCCTGTTATGGCCATTGTCCGCATTGCGGGCCGATCCTGTTTTCCCGAAGCTTACCGGCCAGATCGTCGATCAGGCCCATATGCTGGGGGCGGCGGACCGTGCCGCCCTGTTGCAAAAACTGAAAGCCCTGGAAGATAAATCAAGCGATCAGCTTGTGGTGGTGACGCTGCCTTCGTTACAGGGTTATGCCATAGAAGATTTCGGCGTGCGGCTCGGGCGTCACTGGGGCATTGGCCGCAAGGACAAAAACAACGGTGTGTTGCTGATTGTGGCCCCGAAAGAGCGCAAGGTCCGTATCGAGGTGGGTTATGGCCTCGAAGGCGTGCTGACCGATACGCTGGCCGGCAATATCGTTCACAACCGCATTTTGCCGCTGTTTCGCAAGGGGAAAATGGCGCAGGGCATCATGACCGGTGTGGACGATATTATCGACACGCTGACCGGGAATGCAAAGGAAGTGGCCGAGCGGGCGAAAGGGCGCAAAAGGCGAGGCCGGGGGATTGAGCCGGAGCTATTGTTCGTTCTGGTGGTCTGGGGCTTCATGCTCTTTGGTGGCGTTTTTCGCTCGCTGTTTGGCAGAGGTAGCATGCGGGGCGGCGTGATCATCGTGCCTGTTTACGAAACCGGAAGTAACTGGAACAATGGCGGTTTTGGCGGTGGCTATTCCGGAGGCGGGGGCAGCTTTGGCGGCGGCGGCTTTTCCGGAGGTGGTGGCAGTTTTGGCGGTGGTGGTGCTTCGGGTGGCTGGTAGGTAACCGGAAGAACAGGGTGATGGGAAAAGAACATGTCTGTATTCAGTGAAAATGACAAACGGCGCATTGCCGAGGCGATTGAAGCGGCAGAAGCGCAAACCAGTGGTGAAATTGTCGTGGTTGTGGCCCGTGACAGCGATGATTATCGCTTCATCGCCCTGTTGTGGGCGGCGCTCATCGCCCTCGCCCTGCCGCTTGTGCTGATCTACACGCCGCGTCTCACCGGCTGGCGGTTGGCGTTTGCGGGACCGGAAGTGCTGTATGTGATCCAGCTTGTCTGGTTCGTTGTGCTGGCGCTGTTTATGCAGCTTCCCTTTGTGCGCTATCGTCTGGCACCGGCTTCGGTCAGGAAAAGGCGGGTGAGACGGGCAGCGCTGGAACAGTTTATTGCCCGCAACCTGCATACCACCAGCCAGCGCACAGGCGTGCTGATCTATGTCTCGCTGGCCGAACGCCGTGCCGAGATCATCGCCGATGACGGTATCGCCTCGAAAACCGATCAGAAGGTCTGGGATGAAGCGGTGGGCGCGATGACGGCCAGGATAGATTCCGGGCAGCCGGTCGAGGGCTTTATTACCGCCATTGAACGATGCGGTGCAGCGCTGGCCCGACATTTTCCACCTGGCCTGTCAGATACCAACGAACACCCTAACCACCTTGTTGAACTGGATTAGCCAGAGAGCATAAGGGTAACTTACGTATCTTTTTCCGCCCCGATATGTCGCTCCCCGGGCCTGACCCGGGGCCCAGGGCCACTAACCGTGCGTGATCTGTCGTACGAAATCCAGCCACAAGTCCCGTCGTGCCGCCCTGGATCCCGGATCAGCGCTGTCGCTTGTCCGGGAAGCGAAATATCAAGGCAGAACGAGAAAGGTGAGCCACTCTTTTTGCACTTTGGTATGAGTCAATCTTTCCACTTCCTGATATCGTTCGAATTTCAGGCAGACAAATAATCCCCCATGCCGGATTGTTCCGGCACGGGGGATTATCTGGTTCATCTAAGCTGTCTCGGCGTGGAGGAATGAAACATGCAGACAGATCGGGACGAACCGGCTTTCCGGCGAAGCACCACACCTCGCCGGAAAGGCTTGTATTATTCCGCCGCTTCCGACTTGCCGTGTTTGGCGTAATACTTGGCGGCTTCCTCGTCGAAATCGTCCGTTCTGACATAGGAGGAGGTGCGCGGATGTGTGA
>JALXEI010000100.1 GCA_027069645.1 Hyphomicrobiales bacterium | reverse complement strand
CGGGGCAGCATATCGGGACGAACCGGCTTTTACGTTTTTTGTCAAGGGACGGCATAAAGGCAGATTGTTCTCCGGACCGGGGGGCATCGGTTATTGATTAACATCAAATGGCCCTGATCATGGGGCAGAACTTCTGGTGTAACAGTCAGATGTATCGTAATAATCGGGTAACTGGCTGTCTGGTCGGTCGCTTGTATACTGTAATGTCGGCGGGATGTGGTCCTGGTGGCAAACAGACAGGTTTTTATAAAGGGTAGTGGTGGAATATAATGAGCAGGCCGGGTGAATTGAGGAGAAAATCCTTCAAATCGGGATGGGTGGTTGCCGTATTGGGCTTTCTGGCCATTTTTCTTTCGATTCTGCCCGATCGCGAAGCAGAGGCCCGGCCACGCAAAACCTCCAGAGAGGTGATTATTGCCAACAGGGGGACCGTTGGTATCATAGCGGGCGGGTTTGGAAGTACCGACCTGCGCATTGTTGCCGATCTGGCGACAGTTCTGAATAAAAAACATGAATTGCGCCTGTTGCCTATGGTCGGTCAGGGCTCAGAGCAGAATATTGATGATATTCTCTATCTCAAGGGTATTGACGTCGGTATTGTTCAGTCTGACGTTTTCGAAGCTTTCAAAAAAGCCGGAACGCGGCCGGATATAGTCGATTCCGTCAACTATATTTCCAAACTTTTCAATGTCGAATTTCACCTGATCGGGGGCAAGGGGATCAATCGTATACAGGATCTTGCCGGAAAAACGGTCAGTTTCGGTGTTGTGGGTAGCGGGGCCTCGGTTACCGGACCAATCGTTTTTGATCGTCTTGGCATCAGGGTTAATGTGGTTCATCTGGACTTCGATCTTGCCGTACAACAGGTCAAAAGTGGCAAAATCGCAGCGATGGCCTATGTTTCGGGCAAACCTGCCAGCGTTGTCGCGGCTCTCAAGTCTTCTGACGGACTGCATCTCGTTCCGGTTGATTATGCCAAACCGTTGCGCGGGACCTATTACCCGGCTTTCTTCAACCACGGGGACTATCCGGGGCTGATCGGCAAGGGGGATCGGGTTCCGTCGATTTCGGTTGGCACGATAATGGCAGTCTATAACTGGACAGCCAAAAAGGCTGGCCGGCGGGGTGTCAGGTATCAGAAAGTCAGGAACTTTATCGAGGCGTTTTTTTCTCGCTATCAGGAACTGAAAAAAGCACCGCGACACCCTAAATGGCGGGAAATGAATATCGCCGCCGAAGTACCGGGATGGAAGCGTTTTCCGCCAGCTCGGGAGCGCTTGAATATTGAACTGAAAAAGCGCAAGAATGGGACTTGAACGGGGGCGGGAAAGATCGGTGAGAGGATTTCGTTCCCGGCTTCGTGGTTCCCGGGTAGCGGTGTTTTACGAGGGGGCTGTCGGCCCTGCCCGGTTCCGGATCCGGCGCAACCGGTTGTGAAGGAAAAGCAGAATTCAAATGGCGAAATGACAGGAGCATCACGGGTCCGGTCAAGGGAGTTCAGGTATGAGTGACAAGAAAGCCAGTGAAACAGGAAATCGTACCCCGGACAAATCCGGAAAGGCACCGCAAATGGGGACAGTCCATCCCGAGGCCGTAAAAATGCGCGAAGTTGCAGATGCCGCTTCGGGCCCGGATGTTGCGCAGGGCTTGCAGTCGGTCATGGCCGTGATTGGCGAGAACTATGATCCCGCTGTCAGCGGTGCTGTTGACAAGGATTCTGCTGTCGAGCAGGGCTCCCGACTGACTGACAAAATTGATGCCGCACGACAAAAACAGTCGCAGGGTTCATCCGTCAAGCAGGGGTTGCAGTCGATCATGGCGGTGATTGGCGAGGAATATGAAGAAGACGCGGAGCCCGCCAAAGCTGTTGCCGATCAGGCTCGCGACAATATTTCGGGCAGTACCGAAACTTCGAAGCCAGCAACAGCGAATGCTGAGCCGATTACCCCCGCACCACAGGATATTCAGAATGCCGAGGCCGCAAGCGCCATATCCGATCTGGTGCCACTGCTGACGAGAGATGAACAGGATATTTCACGCCAGCACGAACCGGTTGAAACAATCGAACCCGATACAAAAGCGCCAGGACAGGTGCAACTTCAGGCCCCTGCACAACAACAGCCTGTATCCGCACCGGCGCGCAATGAATCAACCGTTGCCGATCTTCTCAATCAGCTGAAAAGGGATATCAGCACTCTTGAAAAGGGCAATCTCAGCGCCAGACAGCAGTTCAACATGCCTGCGGTTATCGACAATGCCGCACCGGAGGTGAAAACCCTGCTGGCCGAGTTGCAGGGTGATATTTCGGCTCTGCGGAGTGAGAATGAAACGCTCAAGCAGCAATATAATGTGAATGTACCGACGGTGATGGCCGGGCAGGGGAGCGAGATATCGTCATTGCTGGCCCAGTTGCAGGGGGATATTGCCGGGCTGCGTCAGGAAAATGACGCCCTGAAAAAGCGGGCCGGTGCCGGGGGGACTGAAATCTCGGCCTTGCTGGCCCAGTTGCAAGGCGATATTTCCGGCCTGCGCAAGGAAAATGACAGTTACAAGACCTACTACAATAATCCCCGGGCACGCCGGGGTACTTCGATCGGACAGGCTTTCCTGATGACAGTCGGACTGCTGTCTCTGGTCGGGGGCGCGACCGTCGGGGGCATGTATTATGCCAATAGTCTCAATACGAAAAACAATGAAAACCTGCGTGCCCTTCTGGGACTGGTACAGGCTCAAAAACAAAAGGAAGCATTGCTCCGTACGCCACGTGAACCGGTTGTCCCGAAACCGGTCATTGTGAAACCAAAGATCGTCCCCAAACCGGTTGCTGTAAAACCGGCACCACCACCGGCGCTGCCGAAAATAACGGTTCGGCGTCCACAGCTTGACTCGGCCGAAGTCAAGGCTTTGCTGGCTGATGCACAAAATCTCATTGAACTGGGCGATCTGGTCTCGGCCCGGCAGATGCTGGAATATGCCATGAGCCAGAAAAGTGCGGAAGCGGCCTATCAGTTGGCGCGGACCTATGATCCATTGTATCTGGCGACGATGGCCAGTGTTTTGAGTGTCGAACCCAATATCACCAGAGCAAAGGTTCTTTATTATTCCGCGGCAAGGCAGGGTCATCAGGCGGCAGCCAAACGTCTTGCCGAGTTGCGCCGTACATCTGCGGGCAGATAGTTCGCAGGGGATATCCGGATATTCTCCAGAGTCTGATTCAAAACTTCAATATATTCAAGCAACGAGTTCTGAAATGGGCTCTCGGTTCTGTGCGTTCCGTCTGTCGAGAAACGCATATGGCCCCGTTTCCCTTTACCTGAAATTAATTGCGAATAAAAACAGCCACATAGCAATTCGCGCATAAAGATAATTTTAGGTTTCTTCTGTTAGTTTCCGGCGAGGAACACTGTTCACGCCTGTCGTGGAACGCTGCAAATTGCCTGTCTGACGGCTCCGAATCGGCCTGACAGGCACTTAAATCGGGGAATTCGGGGAATGAGAAATTTTGGGAAGCGCCAGCCTGCAAAGGCCAATGAATCGACAGGAAAAGCGTCCTTTCTGTCGAGGTTTTCATTTTCCGGCAATGCCAGCAAGGAAAGAATGGCCCGCCTCGAACGGCTCAACAGTTTCGGGCCGCAGACAGTCGGGACAAAGCGTGCCGACAGTGTGCTTGCGGCGCGCGAGATGATTATAGCCGAGAGTGTTGCTCACCATCAGCAGTTGACAGAATTGCGCAACCAGATCGGTTCATGGAAAGATGAAATCGGAGAGGAAAGCCCGCAAACGCGTGTTCTGGCCGCCGAAGCAGCCGTCGACGAGCATGATCAGGGTTTGCTGGATCGCTTGAGAAGGGATATTGCCAGTTTCGCGAATGAAGAGGTTGACGAACAGGATGAGCCGGAAAATGATCAGCAGGACGAGGGATTGAATGAACTTCGCGGCAATCTGTCCGGGTTGTTTGGTAAAACCGTTTCAGATTCGGGATCGGACGGGAACAAAACGCAATCCCTGGCCGATACTTCCGCGACCGGCAAGCCTGGTTCGAAGGATGAGGCGGGTCAGGAAGGAGAACCTTCTTCCGTAAAATCAGAGACCGGGAAGAAATTGCCCGCCGGGAAATCCGGCAGTGGAAAAAGGCTTGGCACTCCGGTGGAAGATGACTTGCAGTCCGACACCGCTACGCCCGATGATCGGCATCACGGCGCGGACAAAAATGCATATGACAGGCGCATGGATATGGTTGTTTCGCGCCACAGGGACACCGGTTTCGAAAAGTCGCGCGGGTCGTCTGCTGCTGCGTTCGATCAGAACGTCATTCTTGACCGGCTTGCCGGTTTGCAAAGCGAGATAGAGGCGCTTGGCGAGCGTCAAAGGCCTTCGCAGGATGCGCAAACAGGTGAACTTCGCGATCTGATTGCCGAACTGTCGCAGGAGGTTGTTGCTCTCAAGGCCAGCCGGAGAGAGGCATCGGCTCCGGATCATGACGCGCTTTACAGCCTCGTTGCCGATCTGAAAGAGGATGTCAGGGATCTGAAAGAGCAGCAGGGGCAGGCAAAGACATTTGACGATGTTGAGTTGAGCAATCTTGTTGCCGGTCTCAAGGGGGAGATCAGGGTTCTCAACGAACAGAATAACCGGCCACTTGCGCCCGATGTCGAGGAAATTCTGGGCCTGTTTGCGGAACTCAAAACCGACATTTCAAATCTGAAAGAGGATGCCGAGCGGCCAATCGTTCCCGAGGTCAGTGAAATACTGGGTCTGTTTGCAGAGCTGAAATCCGATATTGCGACGCTTCGGGAAGAGCAGCAATCCTCTGTGCCAGCCGGAGACAACACACTTGTTGATCTGGTGACAGAACTGAAATCAGACCTGAAGGAATTCAGGGAAGAACAGAAGAAAAATGTCGCACAGTCCGACAATACGCTGCTGGAAATGTTTGCCGAATTGCAGGGTGAATTTGCCGAACTCCGCAAGACTCAGGCCGCGCGCGAGAATGGTTTGTCCGGCAAGGAGGCGCGCGAAATACGGGCGCTTGTCGATCAGATGAAACGCGACCTTGAAGATGTCAGGGACGGGCAGATGAAAACGGTCGAACTGGTACAGATCACGGCCAATGATGAAATTCAAACCCTGCTGGCGGATGTGAAAAACGGCCTCGGTGCCCTTCAGAACGAGCAGGCAGCAATAGATGACAGTGATGCTTTCCCTGCCTCCTCATGTGAGCGTATCAATCATCTGCTGGTGGCTCTGAAAGATGAAATCGACACCGCGCGTTCCGGGGAAAATGCCGGGGAAGACGGCGTGGATATTGAAAAACTGTCAGCCGTGAACAGTGTCCTGACCCTGTTGATTGGTGACAACGGTCTGGCTGGCGGGGAGAAGACACCGGAAAAGGCTGCAACGGTTGCCAGCCGCAGCCGGAAAAAGCCGACAACACGGAAAAGAGCCCGCAAGACGGCAAGAGCCTGAGAGGGTCGGCGCGGGACTTCCCGGATAATATGAGAACAATCAGTAAAGGAAGGACGCCATAACGCGCCCTTCCTTTTTTCGTTTCAGTTCTTTTGTATAGCGCCGGGGCTGGCCAGCCACAGGCCACCACCGACAAGAAGGGCCCCGGCGCTGCGTCCGAGGATGAGGCGCGGTAATCCGCTGGCGAGGCGTTTTTGCCCCGCTCCCCCGGCCAGCGCATAACAACTGTCAAAAAACGTGGCAAGGATCAGGTAGCTGGCAGCGAGCAAGGCAAATTGCGGGGCTGCCGGTTGCCCGGGATCAATGAATTGCGGGAAAAAGGCAGCGAAGAAGGTCAGGCTTTTGGGATTGGCAAGACCGATCAGAAGCCCCTTGCGCAGATTGTTCTGCCGGGGGGAAGCTTCAGGCAGGGGTTTTGCAGCATCGCGCCAGGTTTTGAAGCCAAGCCATATCAGCCAGAGGGCGCCCGCCCAGCGGATGAGCTCGAAAATTGTGCCGTAACGTTCGACCAGCCAGGAAAGACCAAGGATAACAAGAGTTATCTGCACGATTTGCGCAAGGCTGGTTCCGGCGACTGTCATCAGCCCGGCGCGCGCACCGTTGAGGACAGAGGTGGCGATGATTAGCGTCACATTCGGACCCGGGACGATAATGATGATCGTGGCAGCAAGTAAAAAAGTGATATAAAGCTCAAGGGACATGGAGATTTCCTCTGACAGAGGGCACAGTCTGCGGCAAGTGAGAGTTCAACCCGTTTGCCCGCGGTGTCTCAGAAAATGATCCGCCAGTGTAATGGCCATCATGGCTTCACCAACAGGGACGGCGCGGATGCCGACGCAGGGGTCGTGGCGGCCTTTTGTCGAAACTTCGGTTTCTGCGCCATCGCGGGTGATGGTTTTGCGCGGGGTGCGGATGGAAGAGGTGGGTTTGACGGCGAAGCGGGCAATGACCGGCTGGCCGGTGGAGATACCGCCCAATATGCCGCCTGCCTTGTTGGAGAGGAATTGTGGTCCGTTCTGGCCTGCGCGGATTTCGTCGGCATTTTCCTCGCCGGTCAACGCTGCCGCCTCGAATCCGGCACCGATTTCCACGGCCTTGACGGCATTGATGCTCATGAGCGCCGAAGCGAGGTCCTGATCGAGCTTGCCATAGACCGGCGCACCAAGGCCTGGCGGCACGCCGGTGGCGGTCAGTTCGATGATGGCCCCGAGAGAAGAGCCGTCCTTTCGCACCTGATCGAGAATATCGGCCCATTGTGCGGCGGCTTTGGCATCGGGACAGAAAAAATCATTGCGGTCGATCTCGTCATCATTCCAGTTGCTCCGGTCGATTTTGTGCGGGCCGATCTGCACCAGGGCGCCGGTTATTTTCAGACCCCGAATGACCTTGCGGGCAACGGCACCGGCGGCAACCCGCATGGCGGTCTCGCGGGCCGAAGAGCGCCCGCCGCCGCGATAATCGCGCAGGCCGTATTTTTTCGTATAGGTATAATCGGCATGGCCGGGCCGGAAACTTTCCCTGATATTGGAATAGTCCTTCGAGCGCTGATCAACATTTTCAATCATCAGACTGATAGGGGTGCCGGTGGTGCGCGGGCCGTTTGTATCCTCGTCCTCAAA
>JALXEI010000099.1:3589-7100 GCA_027069645.1 Hyphomicrobiales bacterium | reverse complement strand
GACACCGGTGCATTTGAATTTCGTTTTCGGGGTGATGACACCGGCTTCCAGCCCGGCCAGAGCCGTGACCATTTTAAAGGTCGAACCAGGGGGATACTGACCTCTGGTGGCCTTGTCGTCGAGGGGATGATCGGGATCTTTTTGCAGCTTGTCCCATTCCTTTTTGTTCACGGGGCGCGTGAAGATATCGGGATCGAATGTCGGTGTTGAACAGACGGCCATGAGATCACCGGTATTGACTTCAATGGCAACCGCTGCCGCCCGCCGGAAGGGCGACAGTTGTTCCAGGATGCGTTGCTGGACAACATGGTCGATGGTCAGAAACAGATCCTCTCCCTTTTTCGGAGGGATGCTGGAAATTTCCCTGACCGTCTTGCCGTGTGCATCGACTTCCACCCGGGTACGGCCCGGTGTGCCGTGCAAATGATCTTCGAACCCCTGTTCGACGCCACTGACACCGACGAGTGCGCCGGGCAGTCGCAGGGCGGGGCGTGCGGCCAGTTGCAACCTGTCAGGTTGTCCCAGATGACCGACAATATGAGCGAAGCGTTTGCCGAAATGATATTGTCGCTGCCAGCCAATATCGGTAATAATGCCCGGGATGCGATCACCCAGCACATTGATGCGGGCAAATTCGCCCCAGCGGATATTTTCGGCCACGAGAATGGGAAGCTGCGGATTTCGGCGTCTTGCCATACGCAGTATTTTCCTGCGCCGGTGTTCCGATATGGGAAGGGCATGGGCGAGGAGGTCCAGCGAACGGGCGATGTCTCTCGCTCTTTCGGGGACAAGGAGCACGCGCAGATTTTGCCGGTTGGAGGCGATGAGCGCCTGGTTGCGATCGAATATCCTGCCTCGCTCGGCTGCCTTGAAACGGATGGCAAGGCGGTTGTCATCGGCAAGGCTTTTGTATTTTCGACCTTCGATATTTTGCAGATTGTAGAGTTTGCCTGTGAGCAATCCGAACAGGCCAAGGCCCCCGGTTCCAAGCAACAGGGTCCGTCTTGTGAATCTTCCCGATCTGATTTTTCCCGGATCGCTGGCCGTGTTCCCGGTGCGGTGGACGCGTTCACCGGTCGAACGAGGACGACGCCCGCCATGCAGCTGCGACATGCGTTGAAAGGGTTCTTTCCGGCTATTGTATTTTATTCTCGACAAAGCGTTACAAATCCTGTTTTGCGAGCAGTTGGAAATATTACCAGCGGTATCGTTTTTCTTTTTTGTCGGCATGCAGGACAAGCCGGTCTTCAAGGCCTGTCAGCAACAGTGCCGGGAACGGCAGGAGGATCAGCGCCAGCCCCATGCCGGTCATCATGGCGTGCGGCGTTTGCCAGTGTCCCTGGTAGAGCGAGGCAATCACCCAGCCCAGAAAGGTGATAACGACCAGCGTCAGCAAAAAGCAGATCCAGCCAATGGCGCGGCCCCTTGCTTCAACGATTTGTGTCGTGCCCCGGGCGCAGGTCAGTGCCATGAGAAACAGAAATGTCCAGTATCCGGGCGGCGAACGCGTAAACAGGTCGCAGGACAGCCCGGCCAGAAAAACAATCGGCGAAAAAAGAATGCCCGGATAGCGCAGCGAACAGAACAGGATGATCAAAAGCGTCAAAAAGGGCAGGGTGAGGCTGTTGCCGATCGGCATTTTCCAGGGATAGGCGGCAAAGGCCGGCAGCAGGAAGATGAGCAGTCCCGGCAGCAGCGGGGCGGTCAAACGATATTCGAACATGTTCGCGTCCCTCCTTTATCCTGGTGCCGGACGGGCTGTGAAAACCGCAACCGCCGGGCCCGATAGCGACCGCTTAGGGCTGTTGTGCGAGGCCGGGTTGTTTAAAATAGAGAACACTGACATATTCGGTTCCCTCCGAGCGGGCGCCAGGGGTGATGTACCATTCATCACCGACCTTTTTGACCGTGCCGACCCGCAAGCCCTTTGGCAGATCGCCGCCATGACCGGATGTAAAAACGCTATCGCCTTCATATATCGGTGCATGATCGGGCAGAAAATCTATTTTCGGAAGGCTTGCGCCGGTGCCAACAGCAACGCCTCTGATCCCCTGTTTGCCTATGGAAATCGGGACGCGGCTGGTTTTGTCGGTAAGCAGAAGGATACGGCTGCTGCGATAGCCGGTCGAGACGGTCCGTCCGATGAAGCCCTGGGCATTGATAACCGCATAGCCGCTTTTGATCCCGTCACGCTGCCCCACATTGAGCAACATATGTTGACCAAAAAGTCCCGGACTGCCGGATATGATGTGTCCCGATACAAATTTGAGCCGTGCCTCGCGGGCCGAGTTCAGCAGCGCCTTCAATCTGATATTGTTGCGCTCCAGTTTTTCCATCTGCCACTTCATGGCACGCAATCGCCTGTTCTCGTTCTGCAATTCGCCCAGTTTGCGATTGATGTCATAAAAACGCTGCATACGGTCAAAGGATCTTTGAATATAGCCCGCCGGTATGCTTGTCAGTTCGAGGACCGGCGTTGCCAGATCACGTGCCGTCGACTGCCACCTTGCAAGCTGGCGGTTTCCGCTTTTTCCAAGGATCAGCAGGATCAGCGACAGCAACAAAAGGCCGAAAAGCAAAACGCCCCGCAAGCTGCTATTGTGGCGGGCCGGACGTCGACCGTGCATGGTGCGAATGCGAAAGCGTTCCCTTTTGCTACTGATTTTTCTGAACATGACGGCCAAAAGTTCTCTTTGAATTGACGCACCGGACATAAATCACGTTGCTTTTTGCCAGCTTCCCGATGTCTTATGCCCTTGAAGGAACGGGATCATTCGGCATCACCGGCACGCAGCAAAACTTCCCGATCTATAAACTGTCCCGCTTCGGATGTATAGTTAACCCTTGTAATATCTGTTCACTGAATATCAACCAGAAGGTTGCCGACCTGCTCGATATTTTCGAGAGCCAGCCCGGCCCCCAGCACAACACAGCGCAGCGGGTCCGAAGGAATATTGAACTGCACGCCGGTTTTATCGGCCAGAACAACATCGATTTTGTCCAGCAGGGCACCGCCACCGGTGAGATATATGCCTTCATCGACAATATCGGCTGCGATTTCGGGCGGCAGCTCCTCAAGGGTTTTGCGGACTTCGTCGGCAATTGTTTCGAGGGGAACGCGCAGGGCTCTGGCGATATCCGCGGGACCGATAATAATTTCCGAGGGCATGCCTGTGCGCAGGTGACGCCCCTTGATATGGACATCGACATCCTGGTTATCATCGGAGACGAGTGCCGTTCCGACTTCCTTTTTAATGATTTCGGCATTTGACTGGCCGATCAGCAAATGGTGTTCGTGGCGAATATGGTCGATTATGGCCCGGTCCATTGCATCGCCCCCGAGGCGGATGGAACGGGATGTGATGATGCCGCCAAGAGACATGACGGCGATATCCGTCGTGCCGCCGCCAATATCAATGACCATTGTTCCGCATGGCTGGGAGATATCAAGACCGGCACCAATGGCGGCGGCAACCGGTTCCTGCATGATGTATATTTTTTTGGCTCCGGC